>CAYPSI010000093.1:0-3848 GCA_964413375.1 uncultured Spirochaetales bacterium
GACGTCGGCGAACTCTTCGAGCTCCACGGGGTTCGGCACGATGGAGATCCGCTCGCGCGACACGCCCTGCGCCTCGAGCTGGGCTCGCTCCGCATGGGTTACCGCGATCACGCCCCGGGCGCCCCGCAGGACCTTGCGCCCGAGGGTCCCATCGAACGCGGCCTTCGCGAGCCGCCGGCGCCCCGTGCGCGGCGCGGTTCCATTGGGCGCGACGATGTAGGGGACTCCCGCGCGCCGTAGCGCGGCGGCAGCCATCGCTCCCGGGAGGTGGTGATGGCCGTGGATGTGCGCGACGTCGAAGCTCGACGCGTAATCGCGAAGCCAGCCGCGCATCCCCAGCGGTTGGAAGAACTGAAAACGGTAGGCGAGCCGATTCGAGAGATTCGGAAAGACGCGCACCTCCACTCCAGCGGGGTCGGTGCGAAGCGTCCACGGGCGCAGGCGGGAGCCGGGTCGACCCTCATCCGCGAGCCTCGCTTGGGAATCGCATGCATCCGTCGTGCAGACGGTGACGCGATGTCCGCGGCGCGCGAGCGCCGCCGACAAAACCACCGCCACGCGCGGGATGCCGCCATATCCCCAGGCCCCCTCGAAATAGGGAACGACCTGGAGAACGCGAGTTCCCCCCATCGCAAGCCAACCTAGCCGAGGAGTCGGTGGGCTGCAACGGGCGCAGCCGAACACCGGAGCGTGACGACCCCTCGATGCGGGGCCACGGGGTGCCGATTATCCTTGGCAACAGGGTGGACGCCGGCCGCCACTGCGGGGCTCGAAGCGGCGTCGCGGGGGTCTCGACATCGACGCGACGATCGGACGTTCGCAGCGCAGGCTGGCTGCGCAGGGAGCGCGGCACGACTTCGACGTAGCCGGTGCGTTGTGGACGCTCGTCCGCACTGATTTCAAGGTGCGTTACCACGGCACCGCGATGGGCTTCGTCTGGGCGATGCTCAAGCCGGTCGCGATGTTCCTGGTGCTGATGAGCGTGTTCACCTTCGTCTTCGCCTCGCAGACCGACTACGCGCTGCACCTCGTGCTCGGGCTCTTCCTCTACGACTACTTCCAGGAGTCGACCAAGGCGGGGCTCGTCTCTCTGCACGCCAAGGGCTACCTGATCGGCCGGAGCCACTTCCCGCGCTGGCTGCTCGTGGTCGCGTCGACCGCCAACCCGTTGCTCGTCGTCGCAACCGCCTCGGTCGCGATCCTCGCCTGGCTGGCGCTGGAAGGTCGCCTCCCCACGCCCGCGGCGCTCGCGCTCTACGGCCTCTACCTGTTCCTCTTCGCGCTGATCATCATCGGCTTCTCGCTGGCGGCGAGCGTGCTCTTCGTGCGCTACCGCGACCTTAACCAGATCTGGGACGTCGCCGTGCAGGCGGGCCTCTTCGTCGCGCCGATCATCTACCCGCTCGACGTCCTGCCGGAGCGCTTCCACCGCTTCGTGTATCTGTGGCCGCCGAGCTCGGTGATCGAGTTCTCGCGCTCGGTGCTGATCGAGGGCGTGCTGCCCTCGGCCAGGGCGCAGCTGCTGCTCGGGGCCGCCGCGGCGGCGAGCCTCGGCGTCGGAATGCTGATCTATCGCCGGCTCGCACCCACGGTGCCCGAGCACCTGTGACGACGAGGCATCCCGTGCTGATCGAGGCGCGCCAGCTCCGCAAGAGCTTCCGGATCCCGAGCGAGGAGCGGCAGACGATCCGCGAGCACGTCTTCTCCGGGCTGCGCCGGCGCAGCTTCGAGCGGATCCAGGTCCTCGACGGCGTGGATCTCGAGCTGCGCTCGGGAGAGACGCTCGGCATCATGGGCCGCAACGGGTCGGGAAAGACCACCCTGCTGAAGATCCTGTGCGGGATCTACCGGCAGGACTCGGGGGAGCTCGCGGTGCGGGCGCCGATCACCGCGCTGCTCGAGCTCGGAATCGGCTGGAACCCCGACCTCGACGCGGTCGACAACGTGCTGCTGATGGGAACGATCATGGGCATGAGCCTCGCGGAGGCGAAGGGTGCCGTGGACGAGGTGCTCGAGTTCGCGCAGGTCGAGCGCTTCGCGAACCTCGAGCTCAAGCACTACTCGAGTGGGATGGCCGCACGCCTGGCCTACGCCGTCGCATTTCGCGCAGTCCGCGAGGTGCTGGTGATCGACGAGATCTTCGCCGTCGGCGACGTCGGCTTCAAGGCGCGCTGCGAGGCGCGCTACCGCGAGCTCGCCGCGGCGGGCCACACGACGCTGCTCGTGAGCCACGATCCTCGCACGATCGAGAGCTTCTGCGGGCGCGCACTGCTGCTCGACGGCGGACACGTCGTCCTCGAGGGAAGCGGAAGCCAGGTTGCGGAGAAGTACGTCGAGATCTCCCGCCGCGCCTCCGCCGCCTAGCGAGCGCGAAGCGCCCGCAGCAGACTCGTGAAGCGGTCGGCGTTTCCGGAGTGGATCTCGACGCGCGGGAGCCGCCAGGGGTCGCTGCGCGAGCCCACCCCTCCGACATCGCAGCTGACCGCGGAAGCGTAGCCAGCGGCGCGCACGCGGCGGGCCACGCTCGCCGAGACGTCGCCGTAGGGGTAGGAGAAGTCCCGGATCTCGCTGCCGAGCGCCGACTCGAGCACGCGCTTGCTCTCGGCGATCTCCCGCTGCTGCGCGTCTACCGGCTGCCGCGAGAGCGCCAGATGGTCGACGCCGTGGGCGCCGATCGAGTGCCCCGGGCGCGCCACGAGCTCGCGCAGCCCCACGACGTCGAGCGGGCGCGGCGCTTCCAGCTCCGCATCCCCGGCCCAGGTCGCAAGCTGGGCGAGGACGGCGTCGCGCGCTGCGGCATCGCACTCGACCAGCCGTCCATGGAGTACGTCGTGCGCGATGCGACGCGACGCGGCGGAGTCCGTTGCAAAGCGATGCTCTCCTCCATCGAGCCGCACGACGAGCTCCGGCGGGCGTGCGCCGGGGCCCAGCAGCCGCTCCGCCAGCGCATCCCACCAGAAGACCTCCTCCCCGAGAGACGCCCCGGCGACCGCGAAAAAGGTCGCCGGCACGCCGTGCGCTAGCAGGATCGGAGAGGCGTGGTCGAGGTTGTCGCGATAGGCGTCGTCGAGCGTCACGGCGACGGCTCCCGCCGGGAGCGCGCCTGCTCGGGCGGCAGCGACGAAGTCGGCGAGCGGAAGCGGCGCGAAGCTCCGGGCGATCTCCTGCATCTGGGCCGAGAAGAGCTCCGGCGCGAGCGCCAGGCGGTGCGGATCGAGACGGGCCTCCGCCACGCGGTGATAGAGCAGGATGGCTCCGGGCGGTCGTTCGGAGACGACGAGGGAAGGGCGCCTGCCCGCCGCCGCGTCGACCTCCGGGGTCTTCACCGCCCGGATTCCGAAGAGCAGCGGATAGCACGGATCGAAGCGCGCGAACTCGGCGGCTTCGAGCTCATGGCAGGCCAGGCCCTCGAGGAAGGCGATGGTGGTGAGCAGGTTTCCGTAGGCGCAGAGCGAGAGCTCGTCGTCGGAGAACGCGGAGCGGAAGAGCTGCCGCACCCCCGCTTCGGTCGCGCGCCAGAAGTCACCCTCGCGGCCGTACTCGACACAGACGCGGCTCGCAGCGGGAAAGCTCGCGAGGAGCACGCCGCCGGGTCGGAGGATGCGTCGCGCCTCGCGCAGAACGGCCGGCACGTCTGCGATCACATGCAGCGTCTGCGTGAGGACGAAGCAGTCGAAGCTCGAGTCTTCGATGTGGGCCGCGTTGCGCAGATCGGCGAGCAGCGTCGCGCGCGGGTTGCCCGCCTCGATGTCGACGACGTCGATGCTCTCGATCGCCCCGCCGCCAAAGCGTTCCGTCAGGTCCGCTTCCTGGACCTCGAGGACCGCGCCGCGCAGGTCCCCGCGGTG
>CAYPSI010000094.1:0-10065 GCA_964413375.1 uncultured Spirochaetales bacterium
ATGCGACGGGTCGCGGCCATCGAGGACCCCGATGTCGCGCGCAAGATCCTCGAGTGCCTCGACCTGCCCTCCCGCGCACCGCCGCGCGCGCTCGCCGGCCCGAAGGGTCAGCCTGGAACCACAGCGAGTTCCGGGATGAGGAGCCTCCCTTTGCCGTCGATCCGGCACACCCCGACGCTTGGGCATAGCCCCGCCCCCGCCGCAGAGCCCGGCCGCGAGCGTCGCATCGAACCCGATCCCGGTCCCTCGCGGCACCCGTGTACCCACCGGTCGCGGCGATCCCCGAGATGCAGAGCCGCCCCGCCGCAAGGCCACTGCGGACGCCCACGCGAGCGCCGGCCGCACGTTGAAATCGTCCCCGGGCGGGGCCTCTTCCCCTCGTCCTGCATCGATTGGACCGAAAGCGCGTGATCGGACCCGACCCGGGAACGCAGCTCAATTTCCCTATCGACTATCGACCCTCGGCGAGCAGCTCGAATGGATCGCGCAACTTTCGCTGTCGGAAGCTGATTCCGAGCGCCGCCGCAAACGCGAGCGCTCGCTGCGAGCGCGTGCTCCCCGTCGTGCCCTTGCGGGCATCCGTCAACGCGTCGGTTACTTCGAGAAGCGCACCGACGGAACGGCCGAAGAGCGCCGCCTCCTGCTCGAAGCCGGCCGCCGCGAGATTTGCCGTGGCGCGCTGGGTCTCCTCGGCGACTCGGACCCCCCGCGGCGATTTTCCGCCCTTGCGCCGGATGAACCAGACCCAGTCTTCGTGGTCGGGATACCAGAGGGGAAGATCGCCTAGGTCGAGGTGCCTCCGCTTACCCACTCCACGCCGCGAGACAGCTCGCCGGGAACGCGTGCTGGGTGCGGCCGGAGTGCGGTGGATCTTGGAAGGCTTCGCCATACCGCGCGCTCCTCGCGGCGCTCCTGGGGGAGAGAAGGCAAGAGGGCGGAGCGCGCCCCCGTTTCGGCTACGACCCGGCGGCCGTGACCTAGCCCGCTCGATCATCTTCCGTGCGACTCCGACCCGCCGCAAGCGCGCGTCGATTCTTGGGTGCCGGTTTGGGTTCCGGTTTGGGTGCCGCTCTGGGTGCCACCACGGCGAAACATCACATACGAGGCATATCCGACACATTGCAAGTCACTGATTCTCCTACGATCACGTATGCGGCGTCTGTGGCGTATGGGTTCGGAGAGGACTGAAAATCACGCTGTCGGCGGTTCGATTCCGCCCTGGGCCACCCGACTTACGCGATCGCGGATCGCGAGCTCCTGCGTCGGTCCGCGCCGGAGCTAGACCAGGCGTCGCGTCAGCTGCACCAGGCGTCCCGCCAGGGTTTCGTTCAGATTGCGATGCAGGCGCGCCGCGATGCGCGGGTAGCGGCGCTCGAGTCGCGAGAGGTTCGCCGGATCGAGCCGCAAGAGTCTTGACGCGGTCTGGCAATCCACGTTGGCGCTGCGCTCGCCCCGCACCAGGCCCACCTCGCCCAGCACGTCGCCGCGGCGGTGCTGGTTCAGCTCGATGCGACGGCCCTCCCTGTCCACCCAGCTCTGGAGCTCGCCGTCGATGACGACGAAGATCTCGTTGCCGTGCTCGCCCGCGGTGATCAGACGCTTGCCCGCCGGCGCGTTCACGATCTGGGTCATCAGCGCCACTACGCGGGCCTGGGTGGTGCTGAGCCCCCGGAAGAGCGGAATTGCGCGCTCCGGCGCCTCGCCGAGATCGAAGCTCAGCACGTCCCACAAGGTCACCACGCGCAGCCGCGAGGCGATGGCGGGTGTGAGCGTCATGTCGAGCACCCAGGCAGCAGCCAGCGTGAAGGCGGCCAGCAGGCCGAACTCCGCTTGCGCCCTCAAGGTGGAGAGTCCGATCACCAGGAAGCCGAGGCAGAGCGCGATGCTGGTCAGCGTCACCGGGCGCCCGACGTGGACCAGCGCCTCCTTCACGCCCTCCATCTCGCTCGCCTTCTGCCGGGCGGCGAGGTTGTAGCGGGAGAACAAGTGGATGGTGTCGTCCACCGCGATGCCGAGCACCATCGACGCCACGATCCCGGTGGTCGTGTTGAGGGTCACGCCACTCCAGCCGAGCGTGCCGAAGTAGACCAGCACCGGAAGCGCGTTCGGGATCATCGCGATGAAACCGATCCACAGCGACGTGAAGAGCAGCGAGAGGAAGCCCCAGATCACCACGAAGGCCAGGCCCAGGCTCGCGGCCTGACCGAAGGCGACCTCGTCGCTGGTCTTCGCGACCAACGCCGAGCTTCCGGTGACGCGCCCACGCAGAGACTCCGGCAGATCGACCAGGCGGGCTTCGATCCGGTCGATCAGCGCCGAGGTCTCGCCCGAGTCGATGGTGGTGTTTCGCACCATCGTATTCGTGAGGCGGTATTGCGAATCGACGAAGCCCTCGATCTCGTCGCTGGCACCGAAGAAGAGCAGCTGGCTCACGAGCCGCCGCGTCTCGGGAATCGCGTAGTAGGCCGGGTCGTCGGCGTGGAAGGCCTTGTTCACGAGCTTCACGTAGTCCACCAGCGAGGTGCTGCCGGTGACCTCCTGCTGACGGCCCAGCCAGGATTGCAGCTCTTCGAGCGCGCGCAGGTTCTCGGGCTCCTTGAAGGCGTCCTTGTAGGTCGCCTCGACCACCAGGCGAAGCTCCCCCGCGCCGCCGGCGAGCTGATTCACCGCGTCGTAGGCCTCGCGCACCGCGGAATCCGCCGGAAAGTTCGAGACGAGCGCGGTACTGATCTGGATGCGCGGGATCGCGACCGCGGCGACCAACGCCACGCAGACCGACGCTGCGAAGATCGCGTTCCGGTGGCGCACGTCGAGCTCGCCCAGGCGCGCGAGCAGCGCGTCGACGCGCGCCGCCCCAGGTCGTTGCTTGCGTCGAGTCGGAACCGGCAAGAGCTCGAGCACGGCCGGCACCCAGGTCAGGCTCGCGGCCATCGTGCAAAAGGTGCCGACCGAGCCGACGATGCCGAACTGCTGGAGAGCCTCGATCGGGCTGACCACGAGCGACGCGAAGCCGGCGGCCGTAGTCGCGGCGGTCAGCAGCGTCGGAAGCGTGAGCTCGGCCAGCGCGCGAGTGGCCGGGCTCCCGGTCGCCGCATCGGCGTCCAGGGCGACCAGCTGGTCCTGGTAGGCCGCCACGACGTGCAGCGCATAGGCGAAGCCGATCACGAGGATCAACGACGGCACGGCCACGGTGACGAGGGTCAGCCTCGGGTCGAGCTCCACCGCGATCCCCAGCGTCCAGATGACTCCGAAGCCGATCGTGGTGACCGTGAGCAGCACCCCACGCAGGCTGCGCAGCCCGAACCACGCGATCGCGGCCATCAGGCAGAACGCGATCGGAACCAGCGTGAGGAGATCCCGCAACAGAGTGCGCGTCGTCTCGGCACGCACGTAGTTGCTGCCGGTGAGCCAGAGCTGGGCCTGCTCGCCGAGCTCCTCCCTCGCCGCGGCGAGCACCTGCCGGTCGAGCCCGCGACTCGCGAACTCGGCCTCGGGCATCGGCGTCATGAATAACAGCAGCGAAGCGGTGCGGGCGTCCTTCGAGATCAGGTTGCCAACGAGGATCGGATTGCCGAGGGCCTGCGCGCGGATGCGCGCGAGCGCGGCGTCGCCCTCGGGCACCCCTTCCATCAGCGAGTCCACGACCAGGTCGCCGTCTACGCTGCGAAGGTTGGGTGCGTTGGCGAGGCTCAGCACCCGCTCGACGCCGTCGACACCCTCCAGCCCTTCCGTCAGCCGCACGAGCGCCAGCAGCAGCTCGCGCTCGAAGATCCCCTCCGGACGGTGCACGACGAGCAGCAGCGTCTCGTCGCTTCCGAAGGTCCGCTTCAGCTGCTCCCAGAACAGGCGCTCCTCGTCCTGCTTCGGGAGCATGCTCTCCAGGGAGACGTCGAGCTGGAGGCGAGGCGTGAAGGTCCCGAAATCGAAGATCCGGGTGATCGCCAGGACCGTCACGAGCAGGGACGCCGACGCTACCGACCGCGCATGGCGCGTGACGAAGCGGGCGTAGGCGGCGAAGGCGCCCAAGCGCTAGTGGCTCTGGCCTAGCGTGCGCTCCTTGAAGAGCTTCTCCGGAATCTCGACGTCTACCTGCAGGTCGACGACCTCGATCGCCGTCTCCGTGCCTTCTTTGAGATCGCGCAGCAGCATCTTCTTCGCCACGTTGCGTCCCTTCAGCTCGACGATCGCGGTGGGGTCGGCCTCCAGCACCTTGCGCAGTACGTCGCCCTTCTGGAAGAACTCCAGCTTGAGCGGCACGCAGGTCTTCTGGTCGATATAGGCGACCAGGCGCTCGTACATCGCATCGCCTCCCTCGGGATAGCGGGAGGCCACCACGTAGACGGGTCGGCCCGCCTGCTCGGCGTCTGCCAGCCGTTCGCCCGGGAGATCGGAGGACACGGCCTCGAGGCGACGGAAGTCCTCGTAGCTGAAGTCGGTGCCGAACATCGTGTCGGCGACCATGCGCCCGTGGAGGCGGCGTACCCGGCGCAGCTCGGGCACGTACATCAGGATGTCCTGGCCTCCCTCGCGCTCGAGCAGCAGGATCGCGGAATCGCGGAGGTCCTGCGGCTCCTCGATGCGCATCAACACGCGCATCGAACCGGCATCGTCCTGCTTGGTGTAGATCGTCGTGCGCAAGCGATTGATGCTCCCGACGCGGTCCTTCGCATCCAGGGTCATGGTCTGGATGCTCGACTTCGACTCCAGGTTGCGCTCGACGCACTCCTGGATCTCTTTGGCCGTCTCGAGCGCGAGCGCGCCCGTAGCAGCAAGACAAGTCGCCGCGAACGCGCCGATGCCCAGGCTCCACTGCATGTCGCTCTCCCTCGCATGGGGGTGTCGCAGGCTACCCCGAGTCTCCCCGCGGGATCAAGCGGCCGGTTTCGCGAGCTTCTCCGGACCCGCGTCTGCGCCGCCAGGCATCCTCTTGCGCTCGAAAGCGGGGCTCGGCCGCGTAGACTGGGGGCCCTGGAGGAGCCCCGTGGGCGCGCCGCGATGACCTCGACCGCCAACACGCCCGCACCGCGCCGGCCGCATCGCTTCACGGTGATCGCGCTCTGCTTCGCTGCGACCTTTCTCTGTTACATCGATCGCGTGAACATCTCGGTGGCCATCATCCCGATGGCGAAGCAGTTCGGCTGGGACAAGACGGCGCAGGGCACCGTGATGTCCGCGTTCTTCATCGGCTATCTGCTCACCCAGGTCGCCGGCGGGTGGCTCGCCGATCGCTTCGGCGGCAAGCCCGTGCTCGCCGGCGGCGTCGTGGTCTGGTCGCTCTTCACCGCGCTCACGCCCCCGGCCGCGGCCGGCGGCTTCGCCGCGCTGCTCGTCGCGCGGATCGGGATGGGAGTCGGCGAGGGCGTCTCCTTTCCGTCCATCTACAGCCTCTTCTCGCGCTGGGTACCCGCGCAGGAGCGCTCGCGGGCGGTCGGCCTCGTCTTCAGCGCGATCCCCCTCGGCACCGTGTTCGCACTGCTCGTGACTCCCTGGGTCGTGATCCACTTCGGATGGCCGTGGGCCTTCTATGCCTTCGCCTCGCTCGGCCTCGTCTGGGTCGCGATCTGGCAAGCGCAGGTCACTTCGTCGCCCGAGCAGAGCCCCCGGGTGGGCTCCGTGGAGCTGCGCGCGATCCAGGCCGAAGCGGGCGCGAGCGCGGCTTCGACCCGGCCGCCGCTCTCGGCGCTGCTCGGCAGCAGCGCCGTGTGGGCGATCATCGTCTGCCACTTCTGCAACAACTGGAGCGGCTACGTGCTGCTGTCCTGGCTGCCGACCTATTTGACCGAGCGCCTCGACGTCGATCTCGCGTCGGTCGGACTCTTCGCGATGGCGCCCTCGATCGTGTCCTTCCTGTGCTTGAACGCAGCGGGTGCGGTGGGCGACGCGCTGCTCGCCCGCGGCATCCCGACGCGAACGGTGCGCAAGCTGATGCAGACGATCGGCTTCGGAGCGATTGCGAGCGCGCTGCTGGTCGTTCCCCATGTGAGCTCCGCGCCGCTCGCGATCGCGGTGCTGTGTGCGAGCTCCGCGCTGGGCGCGGCCGTGGCGGCAGGTTTCGGGACGAACCATCTCGACATCGCGCCCCGCCACGCCGGCTTCCTGATGGGCCTGTCGAACACCGCGGGCACCTTGCCGGGTGTGATCGCGGTGCCGCTGAGCGGCTGGATCGTCGAGGCCACCGGCTCCTGGGAGCTCGTGTTCCAGCTGGCCGCGGGGGTGAAGATCTTCGGCCTGCTCTTCTACCTCGCCTTCGCGAAGGGAGAGAAGCTCTTCGACTGATCGATCCGGCCGACGTGTATGATGGCGGGCACCCTTCGGATGGAGGCCCGCCCGTGTTGAGCCCCTACCGCGTGCTCGATCTCTGCGACGACGGCGCCCTGATCTGCGGGCAGATCCTCGCGGACCTCGGCGCCGACGTGATCCAGATCGAGCCGCCGGGCGGCGCCGCGGCGCGAGCGCGCGGACCCTTCGCGGGTGGGCGCCCTGACCCCGAGCGCTCCCTCTTCTGGTGGGCGTACGCACGCAACAAGCGCGGCATGCTGCTCGACCTCGACACCCAGGCCGGGCGCGACGAGCTCCTCACGCTCGCGAGCAGCGCCGACTTCTTGATCGAGTCGTTCCCGCCGGGCGAGATGGCGCGCCGTGGCCTGGGCCACGAGCGGCTCAGCGAACGCAATCCCGGACTGATCGTGGTCTCGATCACCCCCTTCGGGCAGGAAGGTCCCAAGGCCGGCTGGAGCGCGACGGACCTCACGCTGCTCGCCGCGGGAGGGCCGCTCTCGCTCACTGGCGACGAGGACCGGCCCCCCGTGCGGGTCAGCGTCCCTCAGGCCACTCTTCACGCCGGCGCGGAGGCCGCGGTGGGCGCCCTCGTCGCCCTCCACGAACGTCTCGCCTCGGGCCGCGGCCAGCACGTGGACGTGTCGGTCCAGCAGGCCGTGACGATCGCCACCCAGTCCTATTTGCTCGCGGACGCCGTCGGCGCAACGACGAACGCGCGCACGGCGGGAGGGGTACGCGTGGGCCCCTTCCGCGTCCGCTTCGTGTATCCGGCGAAGGACGGACACGTCTCGATCACCCATCTCTTCGGCTCGACGATCGGGCCGGCGACGCGCCGGCTGATGGAGTGGGTGCACGAATGCGGCTACTGCGACGAAGCCACGCGCGACAAGGACTGGATCGCGTACCACGCGCTGCTCTTGCGCGGCGAGGAACCGATCGAGGAGTTCGAGCGCGTGAAGCAGGCGCTGGCGCGCTGCACCGCCTCGAAGACCAAGGCCGAGCTCTTCCAGACCGCGCTCGATCGCTCGCTATTGATGGCGCCGATCTCGACGCTCCGCGACGTCGTGGCGAGCGAGCAGCTCGCTGCACGCGGCTACTTCTCGACGCACCTGGACGGAGACGACGCTCCGGCGCGCTACCCCGGACCTTTCGCGAAGTTCTCTGCGGCTCCGCTCTCGTACCGGCGCCGCGCCCCGCGGCTCGGCGAGCATCAGGCCGAGCTGCGCGCCGAGCGGCGCGCCGCGCCGGAGGCTGCGAGATCCGCCGCGCCCGCGGAAGCTCGCCTCCCGCTCGCGGGCGTCAAGGTGCTCGACTTCATGTGGGCGCTGGCGGGCCCGCTCGCGACGCGCACCCTCGCCGACTACGGCGCGACCGTGGTACGCATCGAGTCGACGCGCCGGATCGACGTCTGTCGCACGCTCACCCCGTACCTCGACGACGAGATCGGCGCCGAGAACGCAGCCGTCTTCCACAGCACCAACGTCGGCAAGCGCATGCTGACGCTCGACCCCACCCGGCCCGAAGGGCGCCAGGTGGTGCTCGATCTGGTGCGCTGGGCCGATGTGGTGGCGGAGTCCTTCACGCCGAAGGGCATGAAGGGACTCGGGCTCGACTACGAAACCCTGCGCCGCGTAAAGCCCGACCTGATCATGCTGTCCACCTGCTTGATGGGCCAGACGGGCCCCTACGGCCGCTTCGCCGGCTTCGGAAACCTCGCCGCGGCGCTCTCCGGCTTCCACGAGCTGGCTGGCTGGCCCGACCGCGCGCCGGCCGGTCCCTTCGGCGCCTACACCGACTACATCGCGCCGCGCTACAACGCGGTGGCGATCCTCGCCGCGCTCGAGCATCGGCGGCGCAGCGGAATGGGCCAGCACATCGACCTCTCGCAAGCGGAGGCTTCGCTGCATTTCCTGGCGCCTGCGCTGCTGGACTGCGTCGTGAATGGACAGGTCGTCTCGCGCGATGGCAACCACGACCGCGAGATGGCCCCTCACGGCGTCTACCCCTGCGCCGGCGACGACCGCTGGGTCGCGATCGCGGTGCGCGACGAGCGCGACTGGCGTGCGCTGTGCACGGCCATCGAGCGGCCGGAGCTGGCGGAGGATCCGAGCCTCGCCTCGGCCAGCGCGCGACTCTCGCGGCGCGATGAGCTCGATGCGCTGTTGTCCGCGTGGACGGCCCGGCTCACGATGAACGAGGTCGAGTCGCTGCTGCAGGCTCGCGGAGTCCCGGCGAGCGCCGTGCAGAACAGCCCCGAGTGCGTGCGCGACCCGCAGCTCCTCCACCGCGGGCACTTCGTCCCGATCCCGCACGCCGCGAAGGGCCAGACGGTCGTCGAGGGTCCGCGCTTCCACCTCTCGCGCACGCCGGCCCGGATCGACGCCCCGGCTCCCAGCTTCGGGCTCGACAACCATTGGGTGCTCTCGGATCTTCTCGGCTATGACGACGAGCGCATCGCCGAGCTCGTGATCGCCGGCGCCCTGGAGTAGGCAGCGGCGCGTGTTGCGCCGCAAGGAGGTCCACCATTCGTGAACTGACGCTCCGCGACATGATCGCGAGGCTGCGAGAAGAGCTCTTGCACGCCCAGGAGCCGTCTCCGGCGAGCGCCGGCAGGCGGCCCTTCCGGATCGATTCCGTGACGCTCGAGGTCAAGCTGGTCGCCGCCGAGTCCGCAGAGCGTGGAGGCGGCATCGACTTCCGGATCGTGTCCGCATCGGAAAACCGGACCTACGCCGAGCAGCAGATCCACACGGTCACGGTATCCCTCAGCAACCCCGACGCGACCTGAGCCAGCCATCCGCGCGTACGCGTCGTCGTCGCCGGGTGCTACGGTGGCTCCCTGCCCCGCGAAGCAGAACCGGAGTCCTCCCCCATGCAAGTTTCGCCGATCCCCACGCTCGATGACCCGACGAACCAGCTGCGCAAGCTCACGGCCGAGATCGTCGCCCGCGAGATCATCCCGAACGAACACTTTCTGCGCGAGCGGGACCCGCGGGGCATCCAGGAATGGGCCCGGCTGATCGAGCTCGTGAAGCAGACGGGACTCTGGGCGCCACACCTTCCGACCGAGTACGGCGGCATGGGAATCGGCTTCCTCCAGCACGCCTACATGAACGAGATCCTCGCCTGGAGCCCCTTCTCGGCGCCGATCTTCGGCGTCGTGGCACCCAACGCCGGAAACCAGAAGATCCTGGTGAAGTACGGCACTCCGGCACAGAAGAAAAAGTGGCTCGAGCCGCTCGTGGCGGGAACCATGCAGTCCTGCTTCGCGATGACGGAGCCCGACGCCGCCGGCTCCGATCCCCGCTCGCTGCGTACCCGCGCGGTGCGCGAAGGCGACGAGTGGGTGATCAACGGCCACAAGTGGTTCGCGTCGAACGCGAAGGCCGCGCACTTCGCGATCGTGATGTGCCGCACGGAGGACGCGGGCGGCGGCAACGATCGCATGACGCAGATCATCGTGCCTACCGACACACCCGGCTGGAACCTGGTCCGGTGCGTGCCGGTGTGGGGGCAGCTCGGGGGGCACCACGGCGAGATCATCCTCGACCATGTGCGCGTGCCGGTCGAGAACGCGCTCGGCCGTCCCGGCTCCGGCCACCAGGCGGCGCAGGACCGCCTCGGCGCCGGACGCGTCTTCCACTGCATGAACTGCATCGGGCAGATGTGGCGCGCCTTCGACCTGATGGTGCGGCGCTCGATCGAGCGCGAGGTCCACGGCGGAGCCCTCGAGACCAAGCAGTTCGTGCAGGGCTTCATCGCCGATTCCTACATGGACATCCAGGC
>CAYPSI010000095.1:0-1845 GCA_964413375.1 uncultured Spirochaetales bacterium
GGATCTCCGCCATGATCGACCGCGACCTCGAGACGCCGGGGGCCGAGGACGTCACCGCGCGCTTGCGCGGCAGCGGGCGGGTCGCGAGGCGGGGGAACTGCACCTACCTCCTGCCGACCGTCGTGCTGTGCGACTCGCCCGAGCACCCGCTCGCCAACCGCGAGTTCCTGTTCCCGTTCGCGAGCGTCGTGCCGGTGCGGCCGGACGAGATGCCGTCGCGCTTCGGCCCCACGCTCGCCGCCACCGTGATCACCGCGGACGAGGGCTTGCTCGCCCGCATCATGGCGTCGCCGCTCGTGCACCGGCTGAACCTCGGCCCGCTGCCAACCTGGCGCCTCTCCTGGGACCAGCCGCACGAAGGCAACCTGTTCGAGCACCTCTACGTGCGGCGCGCTCTCATCGGGCGGGCCGGCGTGGCCTGAGCGCGGTGCGCATCCTCTCCATCACTGCCGGCGCCGGCGGCATGTACTGCGGCTCGTGCCTGCGCGACAACGCGCTCGCGACCGAGCTTTTGGCCCGCGGCCACGACGTGGTGCTGCTGCCCGTCTACACGCCGACGCGCACGGACGAGGACAACGTCTCCGACGCTCACGTGTTCTTCTCCGGGATCAGCGTGTACCTCGAGCAGCACTTCCCGCTCTTCCGCAAGACGCCGGCCGTCCTCGACTTCATCTGGGACACCCCTGCCGTGATCCGCGTCGCCACCGGACGCGGCGTCTCGGTCGATCCCGAGTTCCTGGGCGACATGACGGTCTCGATGCTGCGCGGCGAGAACGGGCACCAGGCCAAGGAGTTCGCCAAGCTGCTGGGCTACCTGAAGCAGCAGCCGCCCTTCGATGTCGTGATGCTGCCCAACTCGCTGCTCGCGTCGTTCGCGCCGCCGCTGCGGCGCGAGCTCCGGCGCCCGGTTGTGTGCACGCTCTCCGGGGAAGACCTGTTCCTCGAAGGGCTGCCCGCGCCCTACAAGAAGGAGGCGAAGGCGCTGATCGCGAGCCACGCGTCTTCGGTCACGCGCTTCGTCGCGACGAGCGACTACTACGCCGACTTCATGGCCGGCTACCTCGACGTGCCGCGGCGTCAGATCACGACGGCGCCGATCGGGATCCGTTTCGACGGATTCGAGGCCGCTCCACGGCCTCCCGACGCCGAGCGGCCGTTCACGATCGGCTACCTGGCGCGGATCGCCCCCGAAAAGGGCCTGCACCTGCTGGCCTCGGCATACATCCGCCTGCGGCGCGAGCTGGGGCTGCCGCCGTCCCGGCTCGAGGTCGCGGGCTACCTCGCGCCCGAGCACCGCACCTATCTCGACGGCGTCGCGAAGGCGCTCGCCGCCGTGGGTCTCGGCGGCGAGTTCCACTGCCACGAGGCGATCGACCGGCCGCGCAAGATCGCCTTCCTGCAGGGCCTCGATGTGCTCTCGGTCCCGAGCCCGTACGCAGAGCCGAAGGGGCTCTACCTGCTCGAGGCGCTCGCGACGGGCGTTCCCGTCGTCGAGCCGCGGCACGGGGCCTTTCCAGAACTAATGGAAAGGACAGGTGGCGGGCTCCTGTTCGCGCCAGGGGACGTGGGCGATCTGGCCGAACGGCTCCTCGAGCTGTACCAGGACCCCGCCCGGCGAAACGACCTCGGCCGCCGCGGGAGCGACGCCGTCCGGCGCCACTACTCGGTCGCGCGCATGGCCGAGCGCACGCTCGAGATCTGCGTCGAGGCGCAGGCGGCGTTCGCGCCCGCAGGTACCCTGCGATGAGCACGGTGGCGGCGTGCTGAGATTGGCGGCTCCGGAGTGCTGAGCGTCGAGGGCGTCTCGAAGGCGTACGACACAGCGCGCGGCCCGCTGCCGGTGCT
>CAYPSI010000096.1:0-3673 GCA_964413375.1 uncultured Spirochaetales bacterium
GACGCGCGGCGCGTAGCCCAGGGCCTCCCGGGCAGCCGTCGTATCGGCCCAGGTACGAGGGACGTCGCCGATCTGGATCGGCTTCCAGTCGATGCGCGCCGTCACCCCGAGCTCCGCCTCGAGCAGCTTCACGACGTCGAGGAGCGGCACCTGGCGGCCGCCGCCGAAGTTCAGGATCGCGAAGCCGAGATCGTGGTCGAGCGCCCGAACCAGGCCTTCGACGAGATCGTCGACGAAGGTGAAGTCGCGCACGCTCGAGCCGTCTCCGAACACCGGAATCGACTCGCCTCGCTGCATGCGCTCCGCGAACTTCCGGATCGCGAGATCGGGCCGCTGGCGGGGACCGTAGGCCGTGAAGATCCGCGCACAGGTGACCGAGAGCCCCTGCGCGTGGTGGAAGGTGTGGGCCACGAGCTCGCCCGCCCGCTTCGTGGCCGCGTAGGGGGAGACCGGCCGCTCCACCGGATCGGACTCGCGGAAGGGGCCCGCCTCCCTCTCGCCGTAGACCGAGGAGGACGAGGCGAAGACGACGCGCGGAGCGGCGTGGCGCACCGCGGCCGCGAGCACGACGGAGGTTCCCGTCACGTTCACGTCCGCGTAGTCGGCGGGGCGCTCGAGACTCGGGCGCACGCCCGCGAGCGCCGCGAGGTGGACCACCGCCTCCGGCCGCGCCGCGGAGAAGACGCGCTCCACCGCCTGTGCGTCGCGGATGTCGCCCCGCTCGAGGCGGAACGCGGGGTGGCCGAGCGCACCCGCCAGGTTGCGGAGCTTCTGGGGCTCCGGGTAGAAAGGGTCGAAGGAGTCGAGGCAAGCCACCTCGCGACCCTCGGCGAGCAGCCGGTCCACGAGGGTCGAGCCAATGAAGCCCGCCGCTCCGGTGATCAGGATGCGCCCGGGGCGACTCATCGCGCGCTGCCCTGTCCGCGTCGCGCGCCGGTCACCCGCTCCTGACTCTCGAGGTCTGCGTCGACCATCAGCTGGACCAGCTCGGCGAAGGTCGTGGTCGCGCTCCAGCCGAGCTCCTCGCGAGCCTTGGTCGGGTCGGCCAACAGCGTGTCGACCTCGGCGGGACGCATCAGCTTCGGATCCACCCGCACGAAGTCTTCGGGGTCGAGCCCCACATGGCGAAAGGCAATCTCGACGCAAGAGCGGACGGAGTGCTGCACGCCGGTGCCGATCACGTAGTCCCTCGGCTCGGGGCCCTGGAGCATCCTCCAGATCGCATCGACGTACTCGCGCGCGTAGCCCCAGTCCCGCTTGGCATCCAGGTTCCCGAGCGGGAGCGCGTCCGCCAGACCGAGCTTGATGCGCGCCACGCCCTCGCTGATCTTGCGGGTCACGAACTCGCGCCCCCGCCGCGGAGACTCGTGGTTGAACAGGATTCCCGACACCCCGTACATCCCGTAGCTCTCGCGGTAGTTGACCGTGATCCAGTGCCCATAGAGCTTGGCGACCGCGTAGGGGCTGCGCGGGTAGAAGGGAGTCGCCTCGTTCTGCGGCGTCTCGTGCGCCTTGCCGAACATCTCCGAGCTCGATGCCTGGTAGAAGCGGATCTCGGGGTCCACCATCCGGATCGCATCGAGCATCCGCGTCACGCCGATCGCGGTGAACTCCCCCGTGAGCGAGGGCTGGACCCAGCTCGTCGGCACGAAGGACTGGGCCGCCAGGTTGTAGACCTCCGCGGGAGCGATGTCCCGGAGAGGGTGCACCAGCGAGCTCTGGTCGAGGAGATCCGCCTGGTGGAGGTGCAGGCGGTCACGCAGGTGCGCGATCCGCTCGAAGGTCTCGGTGCTCGAGCGCCGCACCAGCCCATGCACCTCGTAGCCCTTCTCGAGCAGGACCTCCGCGAGGTAGGAGCCGTCCTGCCCGGTGATCCCCGTGATGAGCGCGCAACCCGACCTCACGGCGATTCCTCATCCACCCGTCCCGCCCCGCCGGCTGCGGGAGCGTCCGCCGTGCGCGAAAGCAGTCCCAGGTTCCACAGCAACCGGAGCGTGAGCAGGACGACCGCGACGAGGCAGGCCACGGCCACCAGGCCCTGGAGCTGTGTGAAGGAGAGCGCAATCAGGCTGAAGCAGGCGGAGAGGAAGTAGACCTGGAGCACCGCCGCGCGCGTCGAGCCCCGGCTTTCGAGCAGGCGGTGGTGCATGTGCTGCCGGTCCGCGCTGAAGATCGGCGCCCGGATCCGCAGCCGGCGGACGATCGAGATGGCCGTATCCAGGATCGGAACGGCCAGCACCAGCACCGGAACCACGAAGGGGATCAACGAGAGCTGCCGGTAGCCCTCGAGGGAGAGCACTGCGAGGGTGAAACCGACGAAGAGCGCCCCCGTGTCGCCGAGGAAGATGCGCGCCGGGGGAAAATTCCAGGGCAGGAAGCCGAGCAGGCCTCCGAGCAGGCCGATTCCGACGCACACACCCACGACGTGCCCGCCCTGCCAGGCGATCACCGTGAGGGTGGCGCAGATGATGGCGCTGACGCCGGTGGCCAGACCGTCGAGTCCATCGATCAAGTTGATCGCGTTGGTGACTCCGACGATCCAGACGACGGAAAGCACCCAGCCGATCCACAGCGGCAGCTCGATGAGAGTCCGGGTGGTGGGCTCGGTCACGTAGCTGATGCGCAGCCCAGCTGCGACCGCGAGCATCGCGGCCAGCGTCTGCACGGTGAACTTCGCCTTCGCGCCGAGCCCGCGGCGGTCGTCCCACACGCCGAGGGCGAGGACGAGTAGCGCCCCGAGCAGGGCCCCCGAGAGGCGCTGCACCGAAGCGAAGCCGGTGACCGTCGCGGCGCTGACCGCGAGGCTCGCGGCCAGGCCTGCGGCCACGGCGAGGCCCCCGAGCAGCGGGATGTCGGAGCGCACGCTCACGCCGCGCTCCGAGGGCCGATCGACGATGCCGGCGCGGCGCGCAAGCAGCGCCACCCCCGGCGTGGCGAGCAACGCCACACCAAAGGCCGCCGCCAGAGGCATCAGGGTTTCGCCCGCGTCCACGTCCCGATGTGTAGCGCGAAAGACCGCGCTTCCGCCCTCGCCCGGGCTCGTCTGGGTTCCTTCTCGACCGCGCCACCCGGCGCAGGCCCGTGGCTAGGAAACGTACCCGTAGCGCCCCTGCGTCATCTGGGCGCCGTTGAGCAGCAACCCGAGCAGGCGCCGCCGATCGATCAGATCGATCGAGGATTCGACGTCACGGCGCGAGGTCACGTCGGCGCGGACGACGAGCACGATCCCGTCCGCGTACTCCGCGACGGCTTTTGCGTCGGGCATGCCTAGCGCCGCCGGCGTATCGAGGATCACCCGGTCGTAGCGCTTCGTCAGCTCCTCGATCAGCTCGACCATGTTGGCGGAGCTCAGGAGCTCGGAGGGGTTCGGAGGCCGGCCACGCACCGCCAGCACATCGAGGTTCAGGTTCTCGACCTTGAGAATCGCCTCGTCGAGGCTCTTCGAGCCGGTGAGCACCTCGGCGAGACCCGCCTGGGGTCGCAGGCCGAGCGCCAGATGAACCTTCGGCTTGCGCATGTCGCAATCGACGAGCAGCACGCGACGCCCTAGGGATAGGGCCGTCACGGTGGCGAGGTTGATCGCTGCGGTGGTCTTGCCGTCGCCCGGGTTCGGACTCGTGACCACGATCGTGCGCAGCGGCTGGTTTGCGGACATCGCGTCGATCCGACCACG
>CAYPSI010000097.1:0-2944 GCA_964413375.1 uncultured Spirochaetales bacterium
GTAGCGCAGCCTGGTTAGCGCACCAGACTGGGGGTCTGGGGGTCGCGAGTTCGAATCTCGCCGGCCCGACCAGTTCACTTGATTTCTTGCAACCACCGGGGAGACGAGGCCGGCGAGCCGGTCGCCCGCGGCGCAGCCTTCGCTGTAGCGTCGGCGAGGCCGGGGTGCACGAGCGGGCAGCTCGCTGGTCGGACCGGTGTTCCTACCCACCATCTTGGCCCGGAAGGGCCATTCCAGGGTTCAGCCGCTGTCTTGATCGGCCGATTCAGCAGGCTCGACCGGGCGTCGCGGCGGTGGGGTCCGCCGCGGCTTTGCATGAGGCGTCTCGCTTGTTCTCCTCTCTCGAGCTCATCGGCTATCTGGTGATCGTGACCGTCCTGGCCGGCGTGCTCGGATACCGGCTCGCGATCGCG
This sequence comes from uncultured Spirochaetales bacterium, assembly GCA_964413375.1. Lineage (GTDB taxonomy): Bacteria > Myxococcota_A > UBA9160 > UBA9160 > SMWR01 > CAZUYC01. Next base: position 414 of record CAYPSI010000097.1, read on the forward strand.
TCGCGCGCCGCGCGGATTCTGAAGCTCCAGCAGACGCTCTCGCGGGCGGAACAGACGGTGCAACAGCAGCGCCGCACCGCGGAAGAGCTCTGCACCCGTGTGGAGAACACCGACCTCCGCTGTCAGCAGCTCGAGCGGTCGATCGTGGAGATCCCGGAAGTCGCCCAGCGCCTGTCGGCCACCCGCGATCTGCGGCAGATCCCGGAGAAGGTTCTCGAGCTCGTCCACGAGGTCTTCCAGCCCTGCTACAGCGTCTTCTATCGCGCGGGACGCGAGGGCCTCGTGGCGGCCGCCGTCTGCGGCGTCAGCGAGTTCGCCCTCGGTCACCGGGTCAAGATGGGCGAGGGCGTGGTGGGCTGGACCGCGGTGAAGCAGCTCCCGTACACGCCGGAGGACATGCGCTTCGAGAGTGGCGTGGTCCGCGGACGGCACCTCGCGAGCGGGGTTCCGGAGAAGGGGTTCTCGCTGTGTCTACCGGTCACTAACGGGAGCCGCACGCTCGGCGTGATCCTGATCGGACCCTGCGAGCGAGCGATTCCGCACTCGCGCGAGATCGCGCGAACGATCGCGCTGATCACCTCCGTCGTGATCACGAGCGCCACCGTGCTGAAGGAGCAGAAGCTCCTCGCCAAGACCGATGGGCTGACCGGGCTGATGAACCGGACGCACCTGCTGGCGCGCGTCCACGAGATCCTCGCCACGGATCCCAGCCCTCACAGCGTCGGCTTCTTCCTCTTCGACATCGATCACTTCAAGCAGTACAACGACACGAATGGCCACCTGCCGGGCGACGAGCTCCTGAAGTCGCTGAGCCAGATCCTGCGCGAGAACATCCGCGAGAACGAGCTCGTCGGACGCTATGGCGGCGAAGAGTTCATCATGGTGATGCCGAACGTCGATCGCGACGGAGCGCTGATGGCTGCGGAGCGGATCCGTAGGCTGATTGCCGAGACGCCCTTCGAACACGCCGACAAGCAGCCTTCGGGGAGCGTGACCGTGTCGGGCGGCGTTTCGCTGTGGCCGATGGACGGCGACGACGTGGAAACCCTGATGCGCCATGCGGATGACGCCCTCTACGAGGCGAAGCGCGCAGGGCGCAATCGGGTCTGCGCGTGGGCCCCCGCCGCGATCGGCGCCGAGACCGACCCCGCGCGGGTCGAGCGCGTCGTGCAGAACACGCTGATCGAGTCCGATCTCGAGCACGGCGTCGGGGACGATCTCGACCTCGCGTCGGACGCTTCGCCGAAAGATCTCTCCACGCAAGACGACTGGGAATAGGCGCTCGAGGGGAGCCGTCCGAGAGGGGCAGGGGCCCGGGCTTCATTTCGAAGGGCCGCGTTCCGATAAGCCCGCAGACGTCCCTCGGGAGGATTCCCATGCTCCAGACTGCACGCCTGTTCACCGCGGCGCTCGTGGCGACCGCGCTGCTGATCGGATCCGTTGGCTCCGCCGCCGGCGCGTCCTACGACGACCAGGGCCTCGAGGCGGCGAAGAAGGACACGCCGATCCTCCTCGATGCCTTGATCCTGCGGCCGGTCGGGCTCGCGCTGACGGCAGTCGGCATGGTGGTCTTCGTGCCGGCCGCGGCCGTGGTGGGCGCGACCCGGCCGACCGACGTCGGCAAGCCCTTCCAGATGTTGGTCGCGAACCCCTTCCGCTACACGTTCCTGGATCCGCTCGGGCAGCACTAGGGCCCGATCGAGAGAGCCGGGCGGCCGGGCCAGGCTCCGGGGGGCGCAGGAAGCACCCGGTTGCGGCTCCGAACCCATCCCCTAACCTTGCGCCCCTTGGGGGGGGTGAGGGATGGCCGGCTCGCGGCTCGCGGGTCAGTCCGAGTGTCTACTCTTGCGCCGGCGGATGGTGGATCGCCTCGCCGCTGCGGGGATCACCGCGCCGCGCGTGCTCGACGCCTTCCTCGCAGTGCCGCGCCATCGGCTGGTCTCGGAGGCGCTGCGCGGCCAGTCCTACCACGACGTGGCGCTCCCGATCGGGGAGGGCCAGACGATCTCGGCGCCGGGGGTGGTTGCCACGATGACCCAGGCGCTGGCGCTCGATGGCCACGAGACCGTGCTGGACGTCGGGACGGGCTCCGGCTATCAGGCCGCGATCCTCTCGCGGCTGGCCGCCCGCGTCGTGTCGGTCGAGCGCGTGGGGCGCCTCGCAGCCTCCGCGCGCCGCGCTCTGGACCACCTCGGCGTATCGAACGTCGTCGTCTACCTCGGCGACGGCTCGCTCGGCCGCCTGGCCGATGCCCCCTACGACGCAATCGTCGTCGCAGCCGGCGGGCCCGAAGTGCCGCGCCCGCTCCTCGACCAGCTCGCGCCGGGAGGGCGCCTGGTGGGCCCCTTCGGCAGCCGCGAGGAGCAGCGCCTGCTGCGCATCACGCGGGGCCCCGACGGGTCCTTCGAGAGCGAGGTGATCGGTCGTTGCCGCTTCGTCGACCTCGTCGGAGCCCACGGGTGGGCGGCGTAGTCCGACGTACTTCGCTCGCCTGCGGCTCGCTGCGCGGCCGCTGCGCGACCTTGCCCGGG
>CAYPSI010000098.1:0-2683 GCA_964413375.1 uncultured Spirochaetales bacterium
GCGCGGCAAACGCTCCCAGACGGAGGAGCTCATCCATGCGGCCAAGGTGACCGTCTTCCTCCTGGACGAGAATCAGTTCGTCAGGCCCGACGAGGTGGGCTCGAGCGCGCTCTTCCTTCGCGAGGGGAAGACGAAGGGCGCACGGACGAAACAGTTCGATCTGGCCGCGCAGTTCCGATGCGGTGGATGCGCAGAATACGTCGCATGGGTGGACTGGCTGCTTGGATTCGGCGTCGAGCGCCCCGAACCCTGGCACGACCGATACTGCGTGGAGCTCGTCGACCACCCCGAGGCGCTCGAGCGCCTCATCCCCAAGGCTCGCCTCGCCGGCGAGAGTGCGCGGCTCGTTGCGGGGTTCTGCTGGAGGTGGAGCGACCCGGACGAGTCTGGCGACCTTCTCCCCGATGTCGTCATTCGTGATTGGCGGCGTCCATGGAACCGCAAGGCTGCCGCCAACAAGACCTACAAGCCGGCGAATCATCCGTACACGAAGTGGGCAGAGACGGTCGAGGGCGAATCCCAGGTCGGGTGCATCTACAGCGCACAAGGATTCGAGTTTGGACGCATCGGAGTCATCTGGGGCAAGGACCTCGTGTGGCGCAAAGATCGATGGGTGGCCCAGCCACCGGAGTCCCAGGACAGGCCCGTGAAGTCATCCCCGGACATGCTGAGGCTCGTCCGGAACGCGTACCGTGTGCTCCTGACGCGTGGGTTGCGGGGCGCGCGGCTGCTCGTGGTCGACGAGGAGACAAGGACGTATGTGGAGAGCGCGCTGACGGGGATGCAGAACTGAAGCCGCGGCGCACGCGCCAGCTTCACTCGAGGGCCTGCTCGAACCGGACGGCGCGTTGCAGGCGACGAGCGACGCTGGCCGTGGACCTCCGCGGGCTCGAAGGTCTCGAGCAGTGGCCGGACCCGTGACGAGAATGCGAGACTGGCATCCAGCATGGGCGCGACCAATCCCTATTGTGAAGCGCTCGGAATCCGGGTGCCGCGCCTCGAGCTGGCCCGGCACAGCCCGGACGCGAACTACTACTCGCTCCTGCTCGTCGCCCTGCTCGAACGAGGGGAGCCCATCACGCTCGAGGAGGCGGCCAGGCGCCTCGAAGAGGTGGGGGTCGCGCCCGCGGAAAGCGCTCTCGCCTCGCTCAAGCGGTGCAAGCCGGCCAGGCCTCCCATCTATCGCGACGGCGACCTCTACGCGCTCGATCCCCACGACGATGAGGCCGATCTCTGGGCCTTTCGGCTCGGTCTCCGGCCGCCGAAGGCGCCTCGGGTCCGGGTCGTCCGGTCGGCCCCGGAGCCTCTGCCACCGCCCGACGCGCCACTGACGCCCGGGGTCCTCGACGAGGCCTGGCGCGATGGAGTGCCGAACGAGTGGTCGGCCCAGCGGGTCGCCATCTGCGTGCTCGACGCCCACGCCAGCGCGGTGCACCCGGACGAGGTCCTGGCCTTCGTCCGGAAGCGCAGCCAGTGGAGCCAGCTATCGGCCGATTCGGCGCGTTACTGGCGCAAGGGCGCGGCGATTCGCGCGCGAAACGACGGGCTCTGGGAGCTCGATCGCGAGCACACTGCCGTGCGATCGGCGCGGCAAGCGGCCCTGGAGCGGATCGCCACGCTCCGTCGCTCGGCCGAGAGGCGGCCCGACCCGGTGATCCTCGCGGCGCAGCGCCGGCATTTCGAGAGGACGCGCCGGGCCCATGCCGAGCAGCTGGCTGGGATGCGACGCATCCTGCTCTACGCCTTCCCCGCGAAGAGGCCCGAGGGGCTGGTGCTCCTGGAGGAGGGTCGACGAGAGATCGCCACGTTTCTGCTCGACGAGATCGCCGAGGCCAGGGAGAAGCTCGCCGACTACGACATCATCGCGGCCATCGAGGTGCGGGCGCTGCTCCGCGCCCTGGGCTTCGAGCCCGGCGGGCGTCGCCTCGGAGAGCTGGGCCCTCCGCAGAAGACCCGGCGGCTCAACAAGCGCGGGCGGACGCTCCAGATCACGACGCGCCTGCTCGTCCAGGGCTCGTGCGGCATCATCCGCCCCTTCGGCGACGAGGATTTGCTGCGCAGGTACCTGCGCGAGGGACAGCACACCAAACTCCGTCGGCGGCTCGAGGCGGAAGCCCAGTCGCTCTTCGCGCTCTACCAGTACGGCCGTCTCCACGGTGCCGTCCGGCTCCGCTGGGGCCCCCTCGACGAGTGGATCGCGGCGCCGTGGGTGCACCGCGATGAGCCGAAGCTCTACGATCTGATGGTGCAGGCTCACGACCGACGGGTTCCCCTCGAAGTGGTGGTCGGGAGCGCCCCGGGCTGGGCCGATCCGTGGTCTCGCGTTCGACGCGCCTACGTCGACAAGGAGCAGGAGCCGGGATGGCGACTCTACCTCGTCGACGAGCAGGGCCATCCGATCGACCACGCCGAGGTCCAGCTGGCGCGACTCGCGAGGCTGGATCGAGACGCGATGCCCTGACCCGAAGTTCCCGCCCCTCTCGTGACGATTCTTCTGGGGTGGCGCCGGGGATCTCCGTTGCAGGCACTACTTGAAGCTGCGCCATGAAGTCAAGCTCAGGGGCGGTCCGCTCAGTCGCTGAAGGCCGCCCGGACCGCCGCGCTCGCTACGACGACCCGACCGGCGAGGATCTGCCGGAGAATCTCGTCATCGAAGCGCCGGATCGGCTGTTCAAGCCGTCGT
>CAYPSI010000099.1:0-18837 GCA_964413375.1 uncultured Spirochaetales bacterium
CCCTGCACGAGCAGCAGGAGCGCGACCACGCCCGCGCCAGCGACGATCGCGGCCAGGACCGGGAGCGGCGGCATCTGTTCGAGGTAGACGTCGCGGCGCAGCCGGAAGAGCGTGATGGCCAGCGCCATCGGAAGGGCGGTGCCGAGGAGCACGAGCGAGGGCGTCCAGCCGCGGATCTCGCCCTCGTCCATCGGGAGCACCGCGAGCGCCAGACCGCCGGCGAGGCCCATCAGGCCCAGCACCACCGCGTAGGCCAGCGGGCCGTACCACAGCACCTGTGCCTCCGGGCCGAGCCCTCCCGCGGCGATCACGCCCGCCTCGGCGACGCCGATCACCAGACCCCCGAGGACGCCCGCGCCGAAGCCCAGCTCCGCGCACAGGCGCGCGCGCTGTCCGAGGGGTGCCGCCGGTGCCGCCGTGCGCCGCGCGCGCTCCTCGTCGTTCTCGATCTGGAGCGCCGCCCGGGCGGCTTCTTCGTAGTCGATCTGTTCGCCGTTCACGAGGCAGAAGGCCGGGCGGTACCCGGCCGGCCGCGCCCACCAGATGATTCCGCCGACCAGGGTCAGCGCTTCGGCCGCCCAGAAGCCGAGCGCTGCGGAGACGATCGCGTTCGCCGGGCCGATCATGTGTCCGAGCAGCACGTACTGGGCCGCTTCGCGGATCCCCTCGCCGGCGATCGTGAAGGGCGAGAGCACCGTCGCGAGGATCTGGATCGAGGAGCCGAAGGCGATCGGCCAGAACTCGGCGTTGCTCGCCCCGATCGCGAGTGCGGTGAAGTAGTACATGGCCGCGGTCGAGAAGTGCACGACGAAGGAGAGGCCGAAGGCCTGGATCACGATCCCGCGCTTGTCGCGATAGGACGCCGCCGAGTGAGAGATCCGCAGCACGAGCCCCTCGAGGCGCGCCTTGCCGGGCAGGGGCAGGCGCAGCAGCAGCCACTGCACGAGACCCGGGTACCAGAGCACGAACATCAGCGCGATGATGATTCCGGTGCAGATCGGCACCGTCAGCAGCGCGATCGTGCCCGCCCGCTCGCCGAAGATCTTGATGCCGAAGGGGAGAGCGACCAGGAAGGAGAGGAAGATCCCCGAGAAGCCGATCACCTTCTCGAGGACCGTGGTCGCGGTGACCTCGACCGTGCGGCCGCTGAAGCGCGCCGCGTCGTAGAGCTTGTAGCCGTCGAGTCCGGCCGTACTCGGCAGGAAGGTGCCGATGAAGCGGCCGATCAGGAAGGACCCGAAGATGTGTCGGAAGGGCAGCTCGATGCCCTGGCCACGCAAGAGCACGGTCCAGCGGTACATCGAGGCGAGGATCCCGACGAACTTCACGCCGGTGGCCAGCGCGCAGAAGGTCCAGAAGGTGCCCGCATCGATGCGTTGCAGCGTTTCGAGCACGAGGCGCCAGGCGACCTCGCTGCTGCCGTCCTCGAGCCGTACCGGATGCATCAGCAGGATCCGGAAGGCCTCGAAGGTGACGGCGAGCTTGATCACGTTGAGCAGGCGCCCGCGCCAGGCTCCGGGCGCGAGGCGCGCCGCGAGCAGCGCGAGGATGGCGAAGGCGAAGATCTCGAGGAGGACGAACACGCGGGGGGGCTCCAGGGGAGGGTGGCTGCCTAGGGTACGAGCCACCGGTGGGCGGTTTCAAGCGCGGTCGGCGTCAGGGATGTGGCGCTGGCGCCGCCTCGGGCTCGCTCGGGTCGGCCGGTGCGAGGATCCGATTGCGCTCCACCGAGTACTGGGCCTCGCTCAGCTTGCCGTCGCGCCTGGCCTCCTCGAGATCGGCGAGGGCCCGCAGCTGCTCGGGCGAGAGCTCGCTGACGCTGTCGAGGAGCGGCGCGGGCGCCTCCTCCGGGCTCTCCATCAGGATGGTGGTGCGCAGCACCTTGCCGCTCGGAGTGACCCGGGTGCGGCTCGGCCTCGCGAAGATCGGGCTGCGCCAGTCGACGACGGCCACCTGCGCACTGGAGAGGCTCATTCCGTCGTCCACCAGCAGGCGGAAGGTCTGCGCCTGCTCCCCGGGGTGCGGCTCGGGCAGCTGTTCGCGCTTGCGGGGGGGGATCTCCCACTCCGATCGCGCGACCTGGACGTGCAGCAGGTCGTCCTGCGCCCAGACCAGCAGGCTCGTCAGGTAATAGCGGTCGAAGACGCCGAAGCGCTTGGTGCGCTCCACGGACTGGACCATCACCTCCTGGCTCGGATCCGCCAGGGCGAGGCCCTTCGCGAGCGCGTCGGCGAGCGGGTAGAGCAGTTGCGTCGGGATCGCCGGTCTCCGCGCCTTCTTCTTGCCGGAGTCGTCCTCGACGTCGATGCGCGAGAGGATGTGGGCCATCCGCGTGGAGGCGATCGTGAGCGGGTGGTCGAAGCCGCGGTCGACCGGGGTCGAGCCTCGCTTCTCGCCGCGCAGGATCACCTTGTTCGGCCCGTCGTCGAGCACCGTCTGACGGACGGTGCGCGTGATGCAGCCCGAGGCGCCCAGGGCGAGCAGCGCGAGCGCCAGGCCGGCGAAGCGGCAGCTTGCGAGACGGGGGAGGGGCATCTTCGGATGCCGAGCGTAGCGCGCCCGGATCGCGATCAGCTGGCCAGTCCCAGTGCGGCGGCGACGTGCCAGGTCGCGAAGCTCGCGCACCAGGCGAGCGCCAGCAGGTAGGTGAAGGCGAAGGCGGGCCAGCGCCACGAGTTGGTCTCGCGCCGCATCACGGCAAGCGTCGACATGCACTGGAGCGCGAAGACGAAGAAGACGAGCAGGGAGGCGACCGTGGCTGGCGTGAACACGCGACGGCCGCTGCGGGGGTCGACGTCCGCGCGAAGTGCAGCGCGCAGCCCCGTCTCGTCCTCGCTGACCGCGTAGATCTGCGCGAGGGTCGAAACGATGACCTCCCGCGCCGCGAGGCTCGCGACCAGCCCGACGCCGATCTTCCAATCGAAGCCGAGCGGCGCGATCGCGGGCTCGATGGCGTGGCCGACGCGTCCGGCGAAGCTCCGCTCGAGGGCAAAGTGCGCCGACTGCTCAGGGTCGAGGCCCGGCGGCGCCTCGCTGCGCGGGAAGGTGAGCAGCGCCCACAACACGACGGAGACGGCGAGGATGATCGTTCCCGCGCGACGCAGGAACGCGGAGGCGCTGCCCCAGACCTGGCTCGCGAGCAGGCGCAGCGGCGGAATCCGATAGGGCGGGAGCTCCATGTAGAAGGGGAGTCCCTCGCCGCGCAGCAGCGTTCGCTTGAGCAGGGCCGCGACGAGTAGCGCCGCGATTCCACCGGTGAGGTAGAGAGCGAGCAGCACGAGTCCCTGGAGACCGATCGGTCCGACGACGCTCGTGGCCGGGACGAAGGCGCCGATCAAGAGCGCGTAGACGGGGAGCCGGGCCGAGCAGGTCATCAGCGGCGCCACCAGGATCGTGGCCAGCCGGTTCCGGGGGGAGGGGATCGTCCGGGTCGCCATGATTCCCGGCACGGCACAGGCGTAGGCGGAGAGGAGTGACACGAAAGCGCGTCCCTCGAGACCGATCCTCCCCATCAGGCGGTCGATCACGAAGGCGGCGCGCGCCATGTAGCCGAGATCCTCGAGCAGATAGAGCAGCGTGAAGAGCAGCACGATCTGCGGCAGGAAGATCACCACCGACCCGACGCCCGCGACGAGGCCGTCGGCTGCGAAGTCGGCGAGCAGACCGGCCGGAAGCAGCGTTCGCACCAGCCGCGCCGTCTCCCCGACCCCCGCGTCGATCGCGTTCATCGCGGGCTGCGCCCAGGCGAAGATCAGCTGGAAGAAGGTCACCATGACCACCGCGAAGAGCAGCGTCCCGGCGATCGGGTGCAGCACGATCCGGTCGATCGCGTCCGTGACGCGGCTCGCGCCGGGGCGGCGTCGGACGACGTGCGCGAGGATGGATTCCGCCCAGGCCGAGCGTTCCGCGGCCGTCTCCGGCGGGAGGATCGGCGGGCGACTCCAGCGCTCGGGCTCCGCCAGCAGCTGCCGGAGCGCGCCGATGCCGAGCCCGCGGTGGCCGACGACGCCGCAGACCGGGATGCCGAGCGCCCGCTCGAGATGGGGCAGGTCGAGCTCGCCGCCGCGCGCGCGCAGCTCGTCGGTCATCGTGAGGACGAGGCAGGTCGGGAGCCCGCGCCGCAGCACCTGCGCGACCACGAGCAGGGAGCGCTCGAGCGAGCAGGCGTCGGCCACGAGCACCAGCGCGTCCGGGCGCGGGGCGAGCTCGCCCGCGAGCACGCGCAGCACGACCTCCTCGTCCGGGCTCAGCGGGTCGAGGCTGTAGAGGCCCGGGAGATCCACGACCACGGCGCTTCGCTCGCCGAGCGAGGTCGCCCCCTCGCGCCGCTCTACGGTGACGCCCGGGTAGTTGGCGACCCGTGCCCGCAGCCCGGTGAGCGCATTGAAGAGGGTCGTCTTGCCCGAGTTCGGGCTTCCGATCAGGCCGAGGCGCAGGGGGAAGGCCCCGGCGTCCGTCACGCGAGTTCGACCCCGATTCGCAATGCCTCGCTGCGCCGCAGGCAGACCCGATAGCCCCGCAGCTCGTACTCGACCGGGTCGCCGAGCGGCGCGCGGCGGACCACCTGCACCAGCGTCCCGGGAACGAAGCCGAGGTCGAGCAGGCGCCGCCCGATGGGCGACTGCGCGTCGACCGCCGCGACCCGAGCGGCGGAGCCGGGCGGGACGTCAGCGAGGCAGAGCGGGACAACCGGGAGGGTGGCGGCCATCGATGCATAGGGTGCCTGAACTGAAAACGATTTTCAATTTCGCAGCGCGGCAGGCCCCCGATGTGGCGGTTTCTTTCTTTGCGAACATGACCCCTTATCTATTCTCGGCGCGCCAGGACGGCGGCGGTGCGCCACGAGTTTCTTGACTCCCCCGGGGTCCGCCGGTACTCTCCGCGCGGTTTTCGCTGCCCGGTCGGGCAGTTTCACGGATTTCCGCATCTCGGAACGCCCGAGTCGCGCCCGAGTCGCGCCCGAGTCGCTCCAGAGTCGAGGAGGGACCCTCGCATGCTGGCCGAGTACGCCGGCGTCCTGGTGATCCTCGTCATCGGCGTGGTGCTCGCGAGCGCGTTGCTCGGCGTGCACCTGCTGCTCGGGCCGAAGCGCGACTTCGACTCCAAGCTCGAGCCCTTCGAGTGCGGCGAGCAGCAGATCGTCTCGCCGCGCAGGCGCTACGCGGTGAAGTTCTATCTGGTGGCGATCCTCTTCGTGGTCTTCGACGTCGAGGCGATCTTCTTCTATCCCTGGGGCGCCGTCTTCTCCGAGCTGCGCTGGTTCGGCTTCGGCGCGATGTTCATCTTCAGCGTGCCCCTCGTCGTGGGGCTCACCTACGAGTGGATGAAGGGCGGTCTCGAGTGGTGATCTCCGACGCAACCCGCGCCCGGATCGACGCAGAGATCGCGAAGTACCCGATGCCTCGCGGCGCGCTGCTGCCGGCGCTGCACCTGGTGCAAGCGGACCATGGCTTCGTATCGTCCGAGCTCGCCAGGGAGCTGGCCAGCATCTTCGAGATCAAGCCCGTCGACGTGATGGAGGTCGTCTCCTTCTACAACATGTTCTTCGATCGGCCGCAGCCCAGGCATCACGCCTACGTGTGCACGAACCTGCCCTGTGCGCTGCGGGGTGCCCGCACGCTGCTGCGCCAGCTCGAGTCCCATCTCGGGGTGGGCGCGGGGGAGCCCACGCCAGACGGGCGTCTGGTCCTCGGCCACGAGGAGTGCCTCGGCGCGTGCGGGTACGCGCCGATGATGCGCGTCGACGGCGTCTACCACGAGGATCTCGACCTCGAGCAGGCGAAGCGCATCCTGGACTCTCTGGAGTAGGGAAGCGATGCTGAAGGCTCCCTACACCACGGGTTATCTCACGGAACACTTCGCGGACGACAGGTTCGCGACCCTCGAGGGCTACGAGCGCCGCGGCGGCTACACGGTATTGCGCAAGATCCTGGCCGGGATCTCGCCCGCCGATGTGATCGAGACGGTGAAGGTCTCCGGCCTCCAGGGACGCGGGGGCGCCGGGTTCTCGACGGGCATGAAGTGGTCCTTCATGCCCAAGGGAGACGAGAAGCCGAAGTACCTCGTCTGCAACGCCGACGAGTCGGAACCCGGCTCCTTCAAGGACCGCATCCTGATGGAGCGCGGTCCGCACCAGCTCCTCGAGGGGATCCTGATCGCCGCCTGGGCCACCGGAGCGGTGAAGACCTTCCTCTACGTGCGCGGCGAGTACAAGGAGCCCGCGGACAGCATCGAGCGCGCGGTGGCCGAGGCCTACGCCAAGGGCTACCTCGGCGCGCGCGTGATGAAACGCGCCTTCCGGCACGACGTGGTCGTGCAGCGCGGAGCCGGGGCCTACATCTGCGGCGAGGAGACGGGGCTGCTCGAGTCGCTCGAGGGCAAGAAGGGGCAGCCGCGCAAGAAGCCGCCCTTCCCGGCCGAGGTCGGCGCCTTCGGCATGCCGACCACGGTGAACAACGTCGAGACCTTCTGCCACGTGCCGCACATCCTCGGGCGCGGTGTCGAATGGTTCCGCAGCAGCGGCACCGAGAAGAGCCCCGGCACGACGATCTTCGGCGTCTCGGGTCATGTGCAGCGCCCCGGTCTCTTCGAGCTTCCGCTCGGGACGCGACTCGACGAGATCGTGTTCGAGCACGCCGGAGGCCCCCCGCCCGGCCGCAAGGTGAAGGGCGTGATCCCCGGCGGCATGTCGATGCCGATCCTCCCGGCGCACCAGCTCGACGTTCCGATGGCGAACGAGTTCCTGCGCGAGCGCAAGACGATGCTCGGGACGGGCGGGGTCATGGTGATGGACGACCTCACCTGCATGGTGCGTGCGGCCTGCGTGATCTCCTACTTCTTTCGCGACGAGTCCTGTGGCCAGTGCACCCAGTGCCGCGAGGGGACGGGCTGGATGCACAAGATCGTGGAGCGGATCGAACGGGGCGCCGGGCAGCCGGGCGACCTCGAGATCCTGCTCGACGTGCCCGCGAAGATGGAGGGGCAGACGATCTGCGCCTTCTCCGACGCCGCCGCGTGGCCCATCCAGGGTCTGCTCCGGCACTTCCGCGAGGACTTCGAGCGACACCTTGCGGACCGCAAGTGCCCCTTCCCCGATGGCTTCGAGCTCTGATGCCGCGCATCAGCGTCGACGACCAGACGATCGAGGTGCCCGAGGGGCTCACCATCCTCCAGGCGCTCGATGCCGTGGGCCTGCTGATGAACGGTGTCGACATCCCGCACTACTGCTGGCACCCGAAGCTCTCGATCGACGGCAGCTGCCGCCTCTGCCAGGTCGAGGTGGTGGGGATGCCGAAGCTCCAGATCGCCTGCAACACGCTGGTCGCCGACGGGATGGTGATCCGGACCCGGACCGAGCGGGTGAAGAGCGCGCGCGAGGGCGTGATGGAGCTCCTGCTCGTGAACCATCCGCTCGACTGCCCGATCTGCGACCAGGCGGGAGAGTGCAAGCTCCAGGACTACGCCTTCGAGTACGGCGTCTCCGAAGCGCGCACGCGCGAGCCGCGCCGGGCGGCGAAGAAGCGCGTCGACCTCGGGCCCACCATCGTCTTCGACCAGGAGCGCTGCATCCTCTGCCGCCGCTGCGTCCGCTTCTGCCGCGAGGTGCCGGGCACCGGCGAGCTCGGCGTCGCGAACCGCGGCGACCGCTCGGTGATCGAGACCTTCCCGGGGACGCGCCTCGAGAACGACTACTCGATGAACGTGGCGGACATCTGTCCCGTGGGCGCGCTCACCACGAAGGACTTCCGTTTCAAGATCCGCGTCTGGTTCCTCGAGGACGTTCCCGGCATCTGCACCGGCTGCTCGAACGGGTGCAACGTCCACCTCGGCGTCGCGAACAACAAGGTTTACCGCTACGTGCCGCGGCGCAACGACGCCGTGAACCAGACCTGGATCTGCGACGCGGGTCGGCTCTCCTACAAGGAGATCGAGGCGGGGCGCCTGCGGCACGCCAGCGTGCGCGCCGAAGGCGCCGCGCGGGAAGTGGCCTACGGCGCGGCGATCTCCGAGGCCGCGGAGCGGCTGCGGCGTGTGCTCGAGGCGAAGGGACCCGGGGCCGTCGGCGTCCTCGCCTCCCCGCATGCGACCAACGAGGACCTCCTGGTGCTGCGGCGCCTGCTCGACGCGTTGAAGATCGATACCCGAGGCTTCGCGGTGGTGCGGGGCCACGAAGACGCGCTGCTCGTGAAGGCGGAGAAGGCGGCGAATGCCGAGGGGGCGCGTCGGCTGGGCTTCGGCGCGGCTTCCGCCGTGCTCGACCGCGTGCGACAGGGCGCGGTCGAGGCGTTGCTCGTGCTCGGTCACGATGCGCTCGCGTCCGGTGCGCTCGCCTCCCCCGAAGAGCTGGCGGGGCTCTCCGCGCTGGTGCTGCTCGATTCCCACCAGTCCGCGCTCCAGAGGGTGGCGCACGTGGTGCTCCCGGTGCGGGTCGCCGCCGAGAAGCGGGGGACCCTCACCAACGCGAAGGGCATCGTCCAGGCGCTGGAGCCGGCCCTCGAGCCGAGCTTCGAGGCCTGGAGCGAGGCCGAGGTGCTCTGGCGGCTCGGCGCACTCCTCGGCGTGTCCGACTTTGCGGGCCGCTTCGATCCGGCGGCGGTCGCGGGGGCGGCGCGCTAGATGCCCGTCGAGGTCATCGTCAAGTCGCTCTTCATCATCCTCGTGGTGGTGGGGGCCCTCGCCCCGGTCATCACCTGGGTGGAGCGCAAGCAGAGCGCGGTGATGCAGGACCGGATCGGCGCCAACCGCGCCGACGTCGCCGGCATCACCCTGCTCGGCCTCCTCCACCCGGCCGCCGACGTGCTGAAGCTCCTCTCGAAGGAGGACGTGGTTCCGCTCGGTGCGAACCGCGTCATGCACTTGATCGCGCCGCTGATCGCGGCGGTGCCGGCCATCATCGGCTACGCGGTGATCCCCTTCGGCGGCGTCTACCAGTTCGGCGACACCAGGCTCTCGTTGGTTGCGGCCGATCCGGACTGGGGGCTCCTCTACATCTTCGCGATCGGCTCGATCGCCACCTACGGCACCGTGATGGCCGGCTGGTCGAGCAACAACAACTGGTCGCTCCTCGGTGCGATGCGCGCGTCGGCCCAGATGATCTCCTACGAGGTCACGATGGGTCTCTCGGTGGTCGGCGTCTTCATGGTCTTCCAGACGCTGAAGCTCACCGACATGGCGCTGGCGCAGGACACCACCTTCCGGGTGCTGGGCTTCCTGGACGTCCTCTTCGGCATCCCGGTCCCCGCGTGGCTGGACTGGGTGAGGCTCCCGGCCTGGGGAATCTTCTACCAGCCGCTGGCCTTCCTGATGTTCCTGGCGGCGATCATGGCCGAGAACAAGCGACCGCCCTTCGACGCCCCCGAGGGAGAGTCCGAGATCATCGCGGGCTTCCACCTCGAGTACTCGGGCATGCGCTTCGGCCTCTTCTACATGTCCGAGTTCATCGAGGTCGTCGTGATCGCCGGCCTCGTCGCGACCCTCTTCCTGGGCGGCTGGGCGATTCCCTACCTGTCGACCCAGACGATCATCGGTGGCGTGGGCTCGGTCTTCGGCACCGGCTTCGCCACGGGCCTGTGCATCCTGCTCCACTTCGGCTGCTTCATGACCAAGGTGGTGGTGATGATCTGGCTCCAGATGGCGCTGCGCTGGACGCTCCCGCGCTTCCGCTACGACCAGGTCATGGACCTGTGCTGGAAGATCCTGCTCCCGCTCTCACTCGCCAACATCTTCCTCACGGGCCTCGTGATCCTGCTGGTCGAGGGATGAGGTGACGACGCTCCAGATCCTCTTCTACGTCTTCGCTGCGCTCGCAGTCGTGTCGGCGCTAGGCATGGTGCTGAACCTGCGCAATACCGTCGCCTCGGCGATGAGCCTCGTCGTGACGATGGTGTCGCTCGCCGGCATCTACGTGCTGCTCGAGGCCCACCTGGTGGCGGCGATCCAGATCATGGTCTACGGCGGTGCGATCGTCGTGCTCTTCCTCTTCGTCGTGATGCTGCTCAACCTGCGGGCGGACGAGTTCGCTCCGGGACGCCAGTGGCTGACGAAGCTCGCCGCGGGGCTCGTCGTGCTCGCGGCGGGCGCCGAGCTGATCCGTCTGCTCTCCGGCGAGCTCCCGGAGCCCGGCGAGCTCCCGCCCGGCTTCGGCGGCTATCGGATGGTCGGGATCTCCCTCTACACGGATTACGTGTTGATGGTCGAGATGGCCTCGCTGCTGCTGCTCGCCGCCATCGTCGGCGCGCTGATCCTCTCCAAGCGGAGGATCGACGGATGATCCCCCTCGAGCACGTGATCGGCCTCTCGGCGCTGCTCTTCGTGATCGGAGTCGCGGGTGTGGCCGTGCGCCGCAATCTGATCGTCGTGCTGATGTCGATCGAGCTGATGCTGAACGCGGTGAACCTGGCCTTCGTAGGCTTCAATCGGATGTGGCCGGGTACGCTCGACGCGCCCCGCCTCGACGGGCAGATCTTCGTGCTGATGGTGATCACCGTGGCTGCGGCCGAGGTCGCGGTCGGGCTCGGGATCGTGATCTCGATGTTCCGCAACCGCGATTCGGTGAACGTCGAGGACGTGAGCCTGCTCAAATGGTGAGCGCGTGACCGAGACCCACGTCCTGCGCTGGATCGTGCTGCTGCCGCTGCTCGCGGCGGTCTACCACGGGCTCGCGATCGGGCTGGTGCGCCGCAGCAGCGACCGCCGGCTCGTCGGCGCGCTCTCCTGCGGCGCCGTGATCGGCTCCTTCGTGCTCTCCTGCGTTGCGCTCGGGAAGCTGGTCCAGATCCCGAGGGGGCCGACGCGGATCCTCGTCGACGACGTCTACACCTGGATCGGGGCCGGGGTCTCGTCGACGCGCTTCAGCGCCGAGTTCGGCTTCCAGCTCGATCCCCTCTCCACGGTGATGATCCTGGTCGTGACCCTCGTGGGATCGCTGATCCACGTCTACTCGATCGCGTACATGCAGGATGACCACCGCGAGGACAAGGGCTTCCAGCGCTTCTTCTGTTACCTGAACCTCTTCATGTTCTCGATGCTGGTGCTCGTGCTGGCCGACAACGTCGTGCTGATGTTCCTCGGCTGGGAGGGCGTGGGCCTCTGCTCCTATCTGTTGATCGGCTTCTGGTACACCGACCGCCACAACGCCTTCTGCGGCAGCAAGGCCTTCATCGTGAACCGGATCGGCGACTTCGCCTTCCTGGTCGGGATCTTCCTGCTCTTCTCCGCGCTCGCGGAGGCCGGCTCGCCGGTGACTTCCTTCCGGGAGATCGCGGCGGCTTTCGGGGGGATCCGCGAAGCCACTCTCGCGGTGCCGGCGTGGCTCCCCTTCGGGCCCGAGTGGCCCGTCGTCGAGGTCGTGGCGATCTGCTTCTTCATCGGCGCCTGCGGGAAGTCGGCGCAGATCCCCCTCTACGTCTGGCTTCCGGACGCGATGGCGGGCCCGACGCCGGTGTCCGCGCTGATTCACGCGGCGACGATGGTGACGGCGGGCGTGTACATGGTCTGCCGCTTCTCCTTCCTCTACGCGGCGGCGCCCGGCGCCTCGGCGCTGGTTGCCTGGACCGGCGGGCTCACGGCGCTGTTCGCGGCCACGATCGCCATCACGCAGACGGACATCAAGAAGGTGCTCGCCTACTCCACCGTGAGCCAGCTCGGCTACATGTTCCTCGCGGCGGGCTGCGGCGGCTACTCGGCGGCGATCTTCCATCTCGGGACGCACGCCTTCTTCAAGGCGCTGCTCTTCCTCGGCTCGGGCGCGGTGATCGTGGCCATGCACCACGAGCAGGACATCCGCCGGATGGGCGGACTCAAGCGGCTGATCCCGCGCACCCACTGGGTCTTCCTCGTCGGCGTCGCGGCGATCGCGGGTTTGCCCGGCTTCTCGGGTTTCTTCTCGAAGGATGAGATCCTCGTCTGGGCGACGCAGGCCCCCGGCGGTTCCTGGCTCTACTGGATCGCCCTCGGCACGGCCGGCCTCACCGCCTTCTACATGGTGCGACTGCACTGCCTCACCTTCTACGGCGAGTCCCGCGTCGCCCCGAGCGTCCGCGAGCAGATTCACGAGGTCGGTCCGCTGATGCTCTGGCCGCTCTACGTGCTCGCCTTCTTCGCGATCTTCTCGGGCTTGTTCGGCTTCCCGCAGCTATGGGGAGACATGCTCTCCGTCGAGAAGTCCGACAGCCTGAGCCGCTTCCTCGGCCCGGTGTTGACCCGGGTCGAGAAGCATCATCTCGATCACGCGACGGAGCTCGGCATGGCGGGAACCGCGGTCGCCGTCGCGGCCTTCGGGGCGACGCTCGCGTGGTGGCTCACCCTGCGCCGGCCGGAGCTCCCGGATCGCATCGCGGCAACCTTCAAGGGCGCCCACGATCTGCTCGTGAACAAGTACTACGTCGACGAGATCTACGATGCGCTGATCGTGCGGCCCCTGGTCTTCGTGTCGGACCGGGTGCTCTTCCGGGGGGTGGACGCCGGGCTCATCGACGCTGCGATGGTGGACGGAACGGCGCGGGGCGTGAGGGCCCTGGCCGCCCACGGACTCAAGTACGCCCAGAGCGGTCTCGCCCAGACCTACGTCTTCTTCATGATCGTGGGCGCGGCGGCCATCGTCGCTTACCTGGTCCGGTAGCGAAGCATGGGCGTGGAGCAGAGCAACCTCCTCACGATCGTGACCTTCCTCCCGCTGCTGACGGCGCTGGCACTCCTCGGCGCCGGGGCGGGCGCCAACCTCTTTGGCAGCCGGGGGCTTCCGCCGGCGCTCTGGCGCCTGGTCGGCCTGCTCAGCACCACGCTCACCTTCCTGATCTCCGTGCGCCTGTTCACGGGCTTCGACCCCACCGATCCAGGCTTCCAGTTCATCGAGCGGGCCGCGTGGCTCCCCGATTACGGCATCCACTACTTCGTCGGGATCGACGGCATCAGCCTCTTCCTCGTGCTGCTGACCACCTTCCTGATGCCACTCGTGCTGCTCGCCTCCTGGCACGACATCGACCGCTCCGTCCCGAGCTTCATCTTCTTCATGCTCTTCCTCGAGACGGGGATGCTCGGCGCCTTCGTCTCGCTGAACCTCTTCCAGTTCTACGTCTTCTGGGAAGTGATGCTCGTCCCGATGTACTTCATCATCGGGATCTGGGGCGGGCCGCGCCGCGTCTACGCGGCGGTGAAGTTCTTCCTCTTCACGATGGTCGGCTCGCTGCTGATGCTGGTGGCGATGCTGGTGATCTACTACCTGGGCTTCGAGCAGACGGGCGCGCTCAACTTCGATCTCGTGAGGGCCCCCGGCGGGGCAATCCCCGGGGTGCTCGATACCGTGATTCCGCGTGCGGGCGAGGCGCCCTGGTGGCGCACCCAGACCTGGCTCTTCGCCGCCTTCGCCCTCGCGTTCGCGATCAAGGTTCCGATGGTTCCGTTGCACACCTGGCTGCCCGATGCCCACGTCGAGGCTCCGACCGCCGGCTCCGTGGTGCTGGCCGGCGTGCTGCTCAAGATGGGCACCTACGGCTTCGTGCGCTTCGCGATGCCGCTCTTCCCGGACGCGGCCCACGAGGCCACGCCATGGATCCTGGGGATCTCGGTGGTGGGCATCCTCTACGGCTCGCTCGTTGCGATGGTGCAATCGGACGTCAAGAAGCTAGTGGCCTACTCCTCGGTCGCCCATCTCGGCTTCGTCACGCTGGGAATGTTCGCGTGGAACGCCCAGGGGCTGAACGGGAGCGTGCTCCAGATGGTGAACCACGGCCTCTCGACCGGCGCGCTCTTCCTGCTCGTCGGGATGCTCTACGAGCGGCGCCACACCCGGCAGATCTCGGACTTCGGAGGGATCGCGAAGCCGATGCCGGTCTTCGCGGCCTTCTTCGGCCTCGTCACGATGTCGAGCATCGGGCTCCCGGGCTTGAACGGCTTCGTCGGCGAGTTCCTGATCCTGCTCGGCGCCTTCCTCGCGAATCCGTTGATGGCGACCGTGGCGACCTCCGGCGTCGTGCTCGGCGCGGCCTACATGCTGTGGATGTTCCGCCGCGTCATGTTCGGGCCGCTCGAGAGCCCGGAGAACCGCGGGCTCATCGACCTCGGCTTCCGCGAGAAGTTCGTGATGGTCGCGATCGCGGTGCCGATCTTCTGGATCGGCATCTATCCGGAGACCTTCCTGCGGCGGATCGAGCCCTCGGTGATGGAGCTGCTGCACCGGGTCGAGGAGCGGAGCGCGCTGAGGGTGGCGGCGCCGGCGCCGGTGGCCGCGCCCGAGGCGCCGGCTCGCGTGCCCGCGGCAGCGGCCCCCGCGCCGGGCGAGGTCCTGCCGTGACGCCCCGGATCCCGGACCTGGACTTCTCCGCGATCGTCCCGCTGCTCTTCGTCGCGGTGGGGGCGATGGTGGTGCTGATGGGCGAAGTCTTCCTGTCCCGCGCCAAGAGCATCCAGGGCAAGCCCGTCACCGCAACCCTGGTCGGGAGCGCGCTCGGCCTCACCTCGATCGCCTTCCTGGCGCTCTCCTGCTGGGTGTCGCTTCTCGCGTTCGGGATGGGGGGGATCGCCGAGTTCGACGTCGGCCGCCCGATCTTCCAGCTCGATCCCTTCTCGTCCTTCGTCTCGGCGATGGTGGCGCTCGCCGCGCTCCTCTCCTGCGCGCTCTCGATCGACTATCTGGCCGAGCTGCGCATCAACCACGGCGAGTTCTACGCGCTGCTGCTGCTCTCGACCTGCGGGATGCTCCTGATGATCGCGGCGGTGGACCTGATTGCGGTCTTCCTCGGCCTCGAGCTGATGAGCATTCCGATCTACGTCCTCGCCGGCTTCGATCGACGCAAGCTCCGCAGCAACGAGTCGGCGATGAAGTACTTCCTGATCGGCTCCTTCGCGAGCGCGGTGATGCTCTACGGCATGGCCCTCCTCTACGGCGCCTCGGGCTCGACCGCCTTTTCGGCGCTGCGCATGGGCTTCGAGCTCCATCCCTCGCTCGCGACGATCGGGATGGGTCTCGTGCTGGTGGGCTTCGCCTTCAAGGTCTCCGCGGTGCCCTTCCACCAGTGGACCCCGGACGTCTACGAGGGGGCGCCCTCGGCGGTCACGGCCTTCATGTCCGTGACGGTGAAGGCCACCGCCTTTGCCGCGCTGATCCGGCTGCTCGGAATGGGCCTGGGCCCCCTCGACGAGGCGCTCACGAACGTCGTCTGGGTGCTCGCGGCGCTCACGATGGTGGTCGGCAACCTGATGGCGGTGATCCAGACCAACGTGAAACGGCTGCTCGCCTACTCGAGCATCGGTCACGCCGGCTACCTCCTGATCGGCGTGCTGACCGGGACGCCCGAGAGCTACGGGGCCATCGTCTTCTATCTGCTCGCCTACGTCTTCATGAACCTCGGCGCCTTCGGCGTGGTGGTGGTGCTCGCGCACCGCGGCCACGATTGCGACCGCATCGACTCCTTCGCGGGTCTCTCGCGGGTGCGCCCCGGGCTCGCCGCGCTGATGACGCTCTTCCTGCTCTCGCTGGCCGGGATTCCCGCGACCGTCGGCTTCATGGCGAAGTTCACGCTCTTCCTCGCCGCGGTGCACTCGGGCCATGTCGGCCTCGTGATCCTCGCCGTGCTGATGAGCGCGGTCTCCGTGTACTACTACCTGCGCATCCCGGTGCTGATGTACATGCGTGAGCCCGGCGACGAGAAGCCGCGCATGGAGATCTCGACCGGCGAAGGCTTCGTGCTCGTCGTCTGCGCGATCGCGGTCGTCTTCCTCGGGCTCTTCCCGAACCACGCGATGCTGCCGCTCGTGGGCGAGTTCCACGTCCTCGACTGGAGCCGCGAGTCGGTGCGCCTGCTCTTCGGCGCCGGCTGAGCCGACGCTGGGACTCGGGGGTGGTTGCGAGAATCATGCGATAGGGAGCGGCTCGGGGTGGTCGATCACGCAGCGCGTGCCCGAGAAGATGCTGACCATGCATTTGTTGCAGTGGATGCAGCGTCCGCTCGCGGCGGTGCCGGCGCGCATCCGATCGACGAGATCCGGGTCGCGCAGGAGCGCGCGACCCATCGCGACGAACTCGAAGCCCTCCGCCATCGCCTGGCGGATCGTCTCGAGCGTGTTGATGCCTCCGAGCAGGATCAGCGGCAGCGAGAGGGCCTCGCGGAAGCGCCGCGCCAGCGGCAAGAAGTATGCCTCCTTGAACGGGTAGTCCCGGAAGATCGCCCTCCCGACGAGCTTGAAGGCGAGCCGCTGGAGCGGGGGCAGCACCGCCGCCATCTCCGCGCGCGGGGCGTCGCCGCGGAACATGAACATCGGGTTCGCGCGCGAGCCGCCACCGCTGAGCTCTAGCGCGTCGAGCACCCCCTCGCTCTCGTAGAGCTTCGCGAACGCGACGCTCTCCTCGAGCCCGAGCCCTCCGCGGATCCCATCGACCATGTTCTGTTTCGCGGTGATCGCCACGCGCGGGCCCACGGCGTCGCGGACCGCGCGCAGGATGCGGCGCGGGAAGCGGGCGCGGTTCTCGATCGATCCGCCGTAGTCATCGCTGCGCCGGTTCCACTTCGGGCTCATGAACGAAGACGGCAGGTAGTGGTGGCCGAAATGGAGCTCGATCGCGTCGAAGCCCGCCTGGGCCAGCATCCGCCCGCCCGCCGCGAAGTGTCCGACGATCTCGTCGATCTCGCCGACCGAAACCGGCTCGACCCGGGCGCCCATGAGCGTGCGGCCCGGCGACGGGCCGACCACGCGCTTGCCGGGCAGGAGCCCTACGGCGCCGGCGTGACCGAGCTGCGCCGCGATCCGGGCGCCCTCGGCGTGCACGACCTCGGCGATTCGCGCGAGCCCGTCGGCCGCGGCGTCGTGGAGGTAGATCTCGGCCGGCGCCCCCATGCCGTCCCTCGAGACCGCGAGGTAGGAGACCGTCGTCATCGCTACCCCGCCGCCGGCCATCCGGCGGTGGAACTCGACGAGGCTATTCGTGACGACGTTCTTCGGGCTCATCCCCTCGAAGGTCGCCGCCTTCAGGATGCGATTGCGAAGCTCGACGGGCCCCAGTCGGGCCGGCGCGAAGGGGTCGGGCGGTGGAACGCGGACGGTCTTCAAGACTTTCGGATTCTCGCATGTCACGGGGTCGACGATGCTCTTGCCGGCGGACGCTAGCACCCGGCCCAGCGCGTACCGCTTGACTTTCGGCCCGTGTCGGGCGGAGGATCGCCAGACCGATGCTTGCGAGACTCCTCGGCGTAGCGCTGGTCCTTCTGCTCGGCGCGTCGCCGCTTCTGGCGCGGCCGGGGGAAGCACGGGGTTCCGACCGCGATGCCGGGATCGATCCCGCCAACGGTTGGGTGCTTCACCAGGCCCCGAACCCGGAGCCCAACGCCGCCTACCGGTGGATGCACATCCTTCAGGAGGCGAGTGGCCGCTCGGTCGACCGGGTCGGTGCGCGTCCGACGATCATCTCGCGGGAGATGCACATCGCGATGACTGCGATGTACGACGCGTGGGCAGCCTACGATGCCAAGGCCGCAGGGACGCGCCTCGGGGGAAAGCTGCGCCGGCCCGCCGCCGAGCGCACGCCGGAGAATGCGTCGAAGGCGGTCGCTCACGCCGTCTATCGCGCGCTCCTCGATCTCTACCCGGAGGATGCCGCCTGGCTCGCGGACCAGATGCGGGCCGACGGCCACGACCCGGATGACACGACGACGGACGTCTCGAAGCCGCAGGGCGTGGGAAACGTCGCCGCGCGGGCGCTCCTCGACTACCGCGCCCACGACGGTGCCAATCAGCACGGCGACGAGGTCGGCTCGAACGGCAAGCTGTACTCGGACTACACCTTCTACGAGCCGAGGAACCCCAGCGACGAGATCCTCTACCCAGACCGCTGGCAGCCGATCCCCTTCGACGACGGCAAGGGCGGCAAGACCACCCCGGGTTTCCTGACGCCGCACTGGTACCGGGTTCGGCCCTTCGCCCTCGCGAGGAGCGACTCGTTCCGCCCGGGGCCGCCGCCCAGGGTCGGGACGGACCGGATGACGCGGGAGATCGACCAGGTCATCGACGCCAATGCGAAGCTCAGCGTCGAGCAGAAGGCGATCGTCGAGTTCATGCGGGACGGCCCGCGCTCGACCGGCCAGTCCGGCCACTGGCTGCGTTTCGCCGCCGACGTATCGAGGCGCGACGGGCACTCGCTCGAGCAGGACGTGAAGCTCTTCTTCTCGATCGCCAACGTCGTCTTCGACGCCTTCATCTCGTGCTGGGAGACAAAGCGCTTCTACGACGGCGCGCGGCCCTACGCGCTCGTGCGCTGGCATTACGCCGGGAAGGAGGTGCCCGGCTATCTCGGACCTTGCAAGGGATCCGGAAGGCTCCCGGCAGCGCAGTGGCATCCCTATTCGCCCGCCACGTTCGTGACACCGCCCTTCCCGGGATACACCTCCGGGCATGCCACCGCGAGCGGTGCGGCCAGCAAGATGCTGGAGCTCGTGACCGGCAGCGATCGCTTCGGCTCCGTCGCGATCCGCCAGGCCGGCGAGCTGACCGAGCTCGGCTGCAGCGTCGCCCAGATGCAGGCCCGCGATGGCCAGGTGGATCCCCGCATCGCCGACGAGCGCGAGGTGCGCCTCGAGCTCCCGACCTTCAGCGCCACCGCCGAGATGGCCGCCCTCTCGCGGATGCTGGGCGGCTATCACGTCGCCGCGGACAACGACGTGGGCCTCGAGGTCGGACGCAAGCTCGCCATCGACAGCTGGCCGAAGTACCAGGCCTACTTCGACGGGACCGCCTCCGTGCAGGACTGACCGGCCTGCCCCCCAACGGGCCCTTTCTGCCACTCACTCCTCGTTGGGCACCGCGAAGCGCTCCTGGTAGACACGGAAATGCTTGCGCAGGGCGCTGCGG
>CAYPSI010000100.1:0-13890 GCA_964413375.1 uncultured Spirochaetales bacterium
ATCATGCGCGAGCTCGCCGTGGACTCGCAGTTCGTGCTGATCACGCACAACAAGCGCACCATCGAGGTCGCCGACGTCCTCTACGGCGTCACCATGGAGCGCAAGGGCATCAGCAAGCTCGTCTCCGTCGAGCTGCACTGAGGCTCCGCCCAGGGGGACTCGCCCGCGGTGGCGTTACCCACCCCCTTCGTCCCGACACAGCCGTCACCTGAGAATCTGGGTGATCGACTTCGTGCACCGCAGCCCAGCTCGCCGCGGGAGGATGGGTCAGTGCTGCGCGCCAAGTGCTAGGTCGAAGACGCGCCTCGCCGGCGTGTCGGCTTCGAAGACGATCTCGTGCACTCGCGTGCGCCAGGCTGCGGGGATCGTTGCGGAGGCGTCGGCCACGGCGCGTGATGCTACGCGGGTGCGCCTGCGCGCGGCAGGGCCTTCGTCGTGGATCGCCGCCGACGGCTGCTTCAGTTAGCCTCCGCGGCTCGCCCGTGGAGGAGTGCAATGAGGAGGGTCCGTTGACGGACGCGACCGCGTGGCTCGCCGCACTCGTCGCATGGGCGGCGGGGCATCCCTCGCAGCTCCTGCTCCTGGCCGCGGCGCTGCCGGTGGTGTGCGTGCTGCTCGCCGGGATCGCCGGTCGTCTCCGTGCCGTCCCCGCCCCGGAGCAAGCCTCGGCCGAGCCGGCTGCTCCAGCCCCCGCACCGGCCGAACGCGCAGCGCCGGTCGCCGCGCCGAAGCCGGCCCGGCTGCGCGAGCGCCTGCGCCTCACCCGCGAGGCGCTGGTCGGGCAGCTGGGGTCGCTCCTGGGCGCGCGGCGCGTGGACCCGGCTGTGCTCGAGGGGCTCGAGTCCCTGCTGCTCGGCGCGGACCTCGGCGTACGCACGGCAGAGGCGCTGCTCGAGACGGTCCGCCGCGAGGCGTCGGGCGCCGATCTGGCGGAGCTGCGCCGCGTGCTGCGCGAGGCGATCCTCGCGAGGCTGCGGCGCGTGCAGCCGCAGGCGGAGCCTGCGACGTCGGCGAAGCCCCATGTGGTGCTCGTCCTCGGCGTGAACGGATCGGGCAAGACGACGACGATCGGAAAGCTCGCGGCCCGGCACGCCTCGGCCGGGCGTCGCGTGCTCCTCGGCGCGGGCGACACCTTTCGGGCGGCGGCGATCGAGCAGCTTCAAGTCTGGGGAGAGCGGGTGGGCTGTGAGGTGATCGCGGGCACGCAGGGGGGAGATCCCGCGGCGGTTGCCTTCGACACGGTGAAGGCCGCGGTGGCCCGCGGCGCCGACGTGGCCATCATCGATACGGCCGGTCGCCTCCAGACGCAACGCCCGTTGATGGAGGAGCTCGCGAAGATCGCGCGCGTGATCGGCCGCGACCTTCCGGGCGCGCCGCACGAGACGCTACTCGTCCTCGACGCGAACACCGGCCAGAACGCGATCAGCCAGGCGAAGCTCTTCACCCAGGCGGCGCGCGTCACGGGGCTGGTGCTGACCAAGCTCGACGGGACCGCGAAGGGCGGCGTCATCGTGGGTCTCGCGGACGAGCTCGCAATCCCCGTGCGCTACGTGGGCGTGGGAGAGTCCGTCGACGATCTCCGCGACTTCGATGCGGTGGAGTTCGTCGACGCGCTCTTCGGCGACCCGGAGGAGGGCATGTCGTGAGCCGTTTCGTGCTGGCGCTCGACCAGGGGACGACTTCCTCCCGCGCCATCCTCTTCGACCGCGAGGGATGCGTGGTCGCGGTCGATCAGCACGAGCTCCCGCAGCACTTTCCGAAGCCGGGCTGGGTGGAACACGATCCGGACGAGATCTGGGAGAGCCAGCTGCGGGCGGCCCGGGGCGCCCTCGCACGGGCCGGGGCGGCGGGCAGGGACCTGGCGGCGATCGGGATCACGAACCAGCGGGAGACCGCGCTGGTGTGGGAGCGCGCGACCGGCAATGCCGTCCATCCGGCGATCGTCTGGCAGTCCCGCCAGACCGCGCCGCTGTGCGCGGAGCTTCGGGCGCGCGGGCTCGAGGACGAGGTTCGCCGACGCACGGGGCTCGTGATCGATGCCTACTTCTCGGCGACCAAGATCCGCTTCATCCTCGACGCGATTCCCGACGGGCAGCGCCGTGCGGAGCGCGGCGAGCTCGCCTTCGGCACGGTCGACAGCTGGTTGGTGCACCGGCTCACACGGGGCAGGGTGCATGCGACCGAGTATTCGAATGCCAGCAGGACGATGATCTTCGACATCCACCGCCGCGATTGGGACGAGATGCTGCTGGGCGAGCTGCGCCTGCCGCGCGCGCTCTTGCCCGAGGTGCGCGACTCGAGCGGGGTGATCGGGTTGGCCGATCGCGAGTGGTTCGGTGCGGAGGTCCCGATCGCCGGGATGGCGGGCGACCAGCAGGCCGCGCTCTTCGGCCAGGGCTGCGTCGCCCCCGGTCGAGCCAAGAACACGTATGGAACGGGGTGCTTCCTGCTGATGAATACGGGCGAGCAGGCGCCGGTCTCGCGCAGCGGCCTCGTGACGACGATCGCCTGGGGCATCGGCGGCCGGGTCGAGTACGCGCTCGAGGGAAGCGTCTTCGTGGCGGGCGCCGCGGTGCAGTGGTTGCGCGATGGCCTCGGGTTGCTCAGCGATGCGGCCGAGAGCGAGGTGCTGGCCCGTGCGGTCCCGGACACGGGCGGCGTCTATCTCGTGCCGGCCTTCGTCGGCCTCGGGGCTCCCTACTGGGACGAACGAGCGCGAGGGGCGCTCGTCGGCCTGACCCGCGGGACCCGCCGCGAGCACGTGGTCCGCGCCACGCTCGAGGCGATCGCCTACCAGACGCGCGACGTGGTGGAGTGCCTGCGCGCGGACTCGGGCCTCGCGCTTTCCGCGCTGCGGGTCGACGGAGGCGCCTCGCGCAACGATTTCCTGATGCAGCTCCAGGCCGATGTCCTCGGGACTCCGGTCGAGCGGCCGGCCCTGCTCGAGGTGACCGCCAAGGGCGCGGCGGCGCTGGCCGGCCTCGGGGTCGGATTCTGGCGTGGCCCCGAGGAGATCCCGAGCGCCGGGGAGCTTCGTGTCTTCGAGCCGGAACTCGACTCTGGTCGGCGCGAGGCGCTCTATGCCGGGTGGAAGCGCGCCGTCGAACGGGCGCGCGGCTGGGTCGAGGAGCCATGAGCCGGCCGGCGCGGCCCCTCGTGATCGCCCATCGGGGCGCCTCGGGCTACCGGCGCGAGAACACGCTCGCGGCCTACTCGCTCGCGATCGAGCAGTGCGCCGACATGATCGAGATCGATCTGCATCGAACCCGAGACGCGCAGACCGTGGTGATCCACGACGATCGCCCGGAGGGTCTCCCCGCGTCCGAGATCGCCCACGCGACGCTCGCCGAGGTGCGCGCGCTCGACCTCGGGGGTGGGGCGCGGGTTCCGACCTTCGACGAGGTGCTCGACGCCTTCGGGCCGCGGATCGATTTCAACGTCGAGCTCAAGAGCGGCGCCTCGGGCCGCTATCCCGGGCTCGAGAGCGTGGCGGTCGACGCCGTCTCGAGCCGCGGGCTCCTCGGCCGCACCCTGTTCTCGTCCTTCGAGGATGCGACCCTGTCCGCACTCGCGGGGTGCGAGCCAGCGGCGCGGCGCGCGCTGCTCCTCGCGCCGCGCTCGGCCGAGCGCCCGCTCGAGCGCGCTCGTGCGCTCGGGGCGGAGGCGATCAATCCCTGGCTCGGCCTCGCCACTCGCGAGTTGATCGACGCCGCCCACGCCGAAGGGCTCGCGGTCTACGTGTTCACGGTGAATCGCGTGGAGGACATGCGCCGCCTGCTCGACCTCGGGGTCGACGGCCTCTTCACCGACTATCCAGACCGTTTGCGCACTCTGGTGCCGCTGATGCCCCGCGGGGAACCAGAGCGCTCCGAAGGGTGCTAGGTAGAAACGCAGATTTGCCGATTATCACCTTGACCATCAGGCCAAGAATGCCGTATTTATTTCGTTGTCTGCGGGAATCAACCTAATGAAATTCAATCCGACTTCGATCGAATATGACGCAACCGATCTCGAGATCCTCGAGCTCCTCCAGGAGAACTGCAAGCAGCCGCTCGCCGCGATTGGCCAGCAGGTCGGTCTGTCCGCTCCTTCGGTGCTCGAGCGCATCCACAAGCTCGAGGAGGCGGGCGTCGTGATCGGCTATCAGGCCGTGCTCGACGCGCGCAAGCTCGGCCGCGAGATCACGGCGTTCATCGGCGTCGCCACCGAGCGCGCGCGCGACATCGCCCGGATCGAGCGCGAGGTCGTGGCGATCGACGACGTGCTCGAGTGTCACCACGTGACGGGCGCCTGGACCCTGATGCTCAAGGTCAAGACGCTCGACACGGAGGCGCTCGAG
The DNA here is from genome assembly GCA_964413375.1 of uncultured Spirochaetales bacterium. GTDB lineage: Bacteria > Myxococcota_A > UBA9160 > UBA9160 > SMWR01 > CAZUYC01. The sequence goes on from CAYPSI010000100.1 coordinate 4,340, forward strand.
GACTTGATCGAGCTCATCCGGTCCTGCGAGGGCGTCGGCCGCACCGAGACGATGGTGGTGCTCTCGACGCAGGCCGAGCGTTCCCGCGTCAAGCTCTCGGGCAACGGAGAGGTCGAATCGCGATCGCCGCGGCGCAACAGTGGGCCGCGTGGACGGAGGGCCGCCCAGTGAGCGACCGGCATTTGCACCGGTTCGAGGCGCAGGGCCTCTACGACCCCAGCCAGGAACACGATGCGTGCGGCGTCGGCTTCGTGGCCGACCTCCAGGGTCGGGGCTCCCACGACATCGTGCACAAGGGCGTGCAGGTATTGGTGAGCCTCGAGCACCGCGGCGCCTGCGGCTGCGATCCGGAGACCGGCGACGGGGCCGGCATCCTGATCCAGCTTCCGGACCGCTTCCTGCGCCGGGAGGCGACGACTCTCGGCTTCGCGCTGCCGGAGCCCGGCCACTACGCGTCGGGTCTCGTCTTCCTGTCTCGGGACGACGGCGAGCGGGAGGCCCAGGCGAGCGCCTTCGAGCGGGTGGTGGCGTCCGAAGGGCAGCGCTTCCTCGGCTGGCGCGAGGTTCCGATCGATCCGTCCGCGATCGGGCGCGTTGCGCGCGAGAGCATGCCCGTGATTCGCCAGGTCTTCGTCGCCGCAGCCGACGGTCTCGACCAGGATGCCTTCGAGCGCCGGCTCTACGTGTTGCGCCGCGTCTTCGAGACGGAGATGACGGCGCGCACGGGCTTCGCCTACGTGCCGAGCCTCTCGACCCGGACCTTCGCCTACACCGGGCTCCTGATGGCGAGCCAGATGGAGCGCTTCTTCCCGGACCTCGAGGACCCCCTCGTCGAATCCGCGCTCGCGCTCGTCCACTCGCGCTTCAGCACCAACACGCTCGGGGCGTGGGACCTCTCGCATCCCTTCCGCTTCATGGCCCACAACGGCGAGATCAACACGCTGCGCGGCAACCGCAACTACATGCGGGCGCGAGAGGGGACGCTGCGCTCGGATCGCTTCGGCGAAGATCTGCGCAAGCTCTACCCGATCATGCGCGAGGCCGCGAGCGATTCGGCCCAGTTCGACAACGTGCTCGAGTTCCTGTGCCTCGCGGGCCGGGAGCTTCCCGAAGCCATCCTGATGATGATCCCGGAGGCATGGGAGAACCACGACCGCATGGATCCGGACCTGCGGGCCTGGTACGAGTATCACTCCTTCCTGATGGAGCCCTGGGATGGCCCCGCCTCGATCGCCTTCACCGACGGCCGCAAGATCGGTGCGGTGCTCGACCGCAACGGGCTGCGGCCCTCGCGCTGGATCGTCACGAAGGATGGTCTCGTCGTGATGGCCTCCGAGGTGGGCGTGCTCGACGTGGCGCCCGAGGACGTGCTGCGCAAGGGGAGGCTCCAGCCCGGTCGCATCTTCTTCGTCGACCTCGAAGCGGGGCGCATCGTCGAGGACGAGGAGGTGAAGGCCCGTTACGTCGCGAAGCACCCGTACCGAAGCTGGGTGGAAGCCCATCGCGTGCGCCTCAGCGACCTTCCGCGGGCCTCGCTCGACGCGGCTCCGATGCAGGCAACGCTGCGCGCGTCGCTGCAGCAGGCCTTCGGCTACACGCTCGAGGACCTCCGCGTGCTGCTCGCGCCGATGGTCGCGGGTGCGAAGTGGGCGATCGGCTCGATGGGGGAGGATGCTGCCCTCGCGTGCCTCTCCGATCGGCCGCAGATGCTCTACCGCTACTTCAAGCAGCTCTTCGCGCAGGTCACGAACCCGCCGATGGACTCGATCAACGAGGGCAACGTGATGTCCCTCTACTCGACTCTCGGCGCCGAGAGGAATCTGCTCGAGGAGACGGAGGCGCACGCCCGGATCCTGCGTTGCGACCGCCCGATCCTCACCAACGAGGAGCTCGAGCAGATCCGTCGCATCGACGTGCCGGGCTTCAGCGCCCGGACGCTAGCGACGCTGTTCAAGATCGCCGATGAGGGCGCGGGCCTGCGCGGCGCACTCGATCACCTCTGCGGGGAGGCCGAGGCGGCGGTGCGCGGAGGCGTGAACCTGCTGATCCTCTCGGACCGTGGGGTGGATGCCGACCATGCGCCGATCCCGATGCTGCTTGCCACCGGGGCGGTTCATCACCACCTCGTCCGCGAGGGACTGCGCACGCAATGTGGGATCGTCTGCGAGACGGGTGAGGCCCGCGAGGTTCCGCAGTTCGCGCTGCTGATCGGCTTCGGCGCCGGCGCCATCAACCCTTGGCTCGCCTTCGAGACGATTCGCGAGCTCGTCGACGATCCCGTCTGGTTGCAGGAGAGCCTCGACTTCGAGAAGGGCGTCGCAAACTACTTGATGGCCTGCGACAAGGGCCTGCTCAAGACCATGGCGAAGATGGGGATCTCGACGCTGCAGAGCTATCGCGGGGCGCAGATCTTCGAGGCGGTGGGTCTGGATCGGGATCTCGTCGACCGCTGCTTCACCGGAACTGCGTCGCGGGTCTCCGGAGTGGGCTACGACGTGCTCGCGCGCGAGTCCGGCATGCGCCACGCCCGGGCCTTCCACGGCGGCCGTTACGTCTACCCCGAGCTCGATCCGGGCGGGCTCTACCAATGGCGTCAGCGCGGCGAGAACCACACCTTCAATCCCGACTCGATCGCGAAGCTCCAGCACGCGGTCCGGCAGCAGAGCTACACGACCTTCAAGGAGTTCTCGCGCGCCGCGGACGACTCCTCCGAGCGCCTGTGCACCTTGCGCGGGCTCTTTCGCTTCCGCGCCGGGGCCGACCCGATCCCGCTCGATGAGGTCGAGCCCGCGGCGGAGATCGTCAAGCGCTTCTGCACCGGGGCCATGTCCTACGGCTCGATCTCGCTCGAAGCGCACCAGACGCTCGCGATCGCGATGAATCAGATCGGCGGACGCAGCAATACCGGGGAAGGCGGGGAGGACCCGCGCCGCTTCGTCCGGGATCCGAACGGGCAGCTGCGCCGCAGTGCGATCAAGCAGGTCGCCTCGGGTCGATTCGGGGTAACGAGCTGGTACCTGGTCAACGCCGATGAACTGCAGATCAAGATGGCGCAGGGCGCGAAGCCCGGGGAAGGCGGAGAGCTCCCGGGGTACAAGGTCGACGCGACCATCGCGAAGACGCGGCATGCAACGCCGGGAGTGGGGCTCATCTCGCCGCCCCCGCACCACGACATCTACTCGATCGAGGACCTTGGACAGCTGATCTACGACCTCAAGAACTCGAACCGGCAGGCTCGCGTCAGCGTGAAGCTCGTCGCCGAGACGGGTGTCGGGACGATCGCGGCCGGCGTGTCGAAGGGACGCGCCGACGGCGTGCTCATCTCCGGGCACGACGGCGGCACCGGAGCCTCGCCGCAGGCGTCGATCAAGGGCGCCGGAGTGCCGTGGGAGATCGGGCTCGCCGAGACGCAGCAGGTGCTGCTGCGCAACGACCTTCGCGGGCGCATCCGCGTGCAGACCGACGGTGGGCTGAAGACCGGCCGTGACGTAGTGATCGCCGCGCTGCTCGGAGCCGACGAGTTCGGCTTCTCGACCGCGCCGCTCGTCTCGCTGGGCTGCATCCTGATGCGCGTCTGTCACCTCAACACCTGTCCGGTGGGGATCGCGACCCAGGACCCGACGCTGCGCGAGCGCTTCACCGGGCTCCCGGAGCATGTCGTCCGCTATTTCTTCTTCGTCGCGGACGAGGTTCGGGAGTACATGGCGCAGCTCGGCTTCCGGAGCGTCGACGAGATGATCGGCCGCGTGGAACGGCTCGAGGTCGATCGGGCGCTCCGGCACTGGAAGGCGCGGGGGCTCGACTTCTCGGCGATCCTCCACCGGCCCGACGTCCCGCACGCGATCCGCAACACGGGATCGCAGGACTGGAGCCTTCTCGATCGAACCCTCGACGTGCGACTGCTCGATCTCGCGCGGCCGGCGCTCGAGCGCGGTGAGCGTGTGCGTGCCGAGCTTCCGATTCGCAATACCGACCGCACCGTGGGGACGATGCTCGGTGCCGAGCTGTCGAGACGTCACGGAGCCGAGGGCCTCCCGGAGGACAGCATCGACCTGCACTTCCACGGCTCGGCGGGTCAGAGCTTCGGTGCCTTCTGCCCGAGCGGAATCACGCTGCGGGTCGAGGGAGACACGAACGACTACTGCGGCAAGGGCCTCTCGGGCGGAAAGATCATCGTGCGGGTTCCGTCCGGTGTGCGCTTCGATCCCGCCGAGAACATCGTGACCGGAAACGTCGTGCTCTACGGGGCCACGGCGGGTGAGGCGTACTTCCAGGGCGTCGCGGGCGAGCGTTTTTGCGTCCGCAACAGCGGTGCCTCCGCCGTGGTGGAAGGGGTCGGCGATCACGGCTGCGAGTACATGACCGGAGGAACGGTCGTCGTACTGGGCAGAACGGGTCGCAATTTCGGGGCCGGAATGTGCGGCGGCTTCGCCTACGTTCTCGATCTCGACGGCGACTTCGCGGAGCATGTGAACCAGGAGCGGGTCGATCTCGAGCCGCTGACGGCGGCGGACGAGGCGACGATCCAGCGCATGGTGCGGCGTCACTTCGAGTACACCCGCAGCGAGCGGGCGGAAGAGGTGCTCCGGAAGTGGAACACCCTCGGACCGCGCTTCGTGAAGGTGTTCCCGAGGGACCTGAAGCTCGCCCTGGATGCGCGCCTGAACGCGCACACGGGCGACGGGTAGGGGCAGAGCGCAGATGGGAAAGCCCAGCGGGTTCCTGGAGCATCGACGCGAGCCGATCCCCCACCGGCCGGTGGAGGAGCGACTGAGCGACTGGCACGAGGTGCAGGCGAACTTCAGCGAGGAGCAGGCGCGGGCCCAGGGCGCGCGCTGCATGGACTGCGGCGTGCCGTTTTGCAACAACGGCTGCCCCCTCGGGAACATCATTCCCGACTGGAACGACCTCGTGTACCGCGGGCGCTGGCGCGAGGCGCTCGACCGTCTGCACTCGACCAACAACTTTCCGGAGTTCACGGGTCTCGTCTGCCCCGCTCCCTGCGAGAGTTCTTGCGTGCTCGGGATCAACGACGACCCGGTCACGATCAAGCAGATCGAGTGGGAGATCTCGCGCCGAGGCTGGGAGGAGGGCTGGATTCGCCCGGTCCTGCCCGAGCGCCGCAGCGGTCGCTCGGTAGCGATCGTGGGCTCGGGTCCGGCGGGGCTCGCGGCCGCGCAGCAGCTGGCCCGCGCGGGCCACGGCGTGACGGTTTTCGAGAAGAACGATCGACTGGGCGGGCTGCTCCGCTACGGAATCCCGGAGTTCAAGCTCGAGAAGCGTCTGATCGATCCTCGGCTCGAGCAGATGCGCGCAGAAGGGGTCTCCTTCCAGACGGGCGTACACGTCGGGACGGATCTGTCTGCTGCCGATCTGCGCCGCAGCTTCGACGCGGTGCTCCTGTGCGCTGGCTCGGAGCAGCCTCGGGATCTCCCGATTCCCGGGCGGGACCTGCGTGGAATCCACTTCGCGATGGAGTTCCTGACCCAGCAGAATCACCGCAATGCGGAGGACCGCCTCGCGCCGGAGGAGGAGATTCTCGCCACCGGCAGGCGGGTCGTGGTGCTCGGAGGCGGAGATACGGGCTCGGACTGCGTCGGGACCTCCCACCGGCAGCACGCGGCGTCGGTGACCTCGATCGAGCTCCTCGAGCGCCCCCCCGACGAGCGCCACGCGTCGACCCCATGGCCGCTCTGGCCGCTCGTCTTCCGGAGCTCGAGCTCCCACGAGGAGGGCGGCGAGCGCGAGTTCTCCGTGCTCACGAAACGCTTCGAGGGCGAGTCGGGCAAGGTCACGCGCTTGCACTGCGTGCGCCTCGAGTGGGGGGCTCCCGATGCCTCGGGGCGACCCGCCATGCGCGAGGTCCCCGGCAGCGAGTTCTCGATCCCGACGGAGCTCGTCCTGCTCGCGATGGGCTTCGTCCATCCGCTGCACGAGGGGCTCGTGAAGGATCTCGGGCTGCGACTCGATCCGCGTGGCAACGTCCTCGCGGATGTCGATGGCTTCGCGACGAGCGAGCCGGGTGTCTTCGCTGCGGGCGACTGCCGCAGGGGCCAGTCCCTCGTCGTGTGGGCGCTCTGGGAGGGACGCGAGGCCGCGCGCGCCGTCGACCGCTACCTCGTCGGCCAGTCGTGGCTTCAGTCGCGGCAGGCCTGGGTGTAGCAGCCGCCCGACGCGTGGCTGCCGTTCCCGCGGGACGGGCGTTGCAGCGACGGGTGAGCGTGAGCGGCCGCAGTGTCGACTCAGTCCGCTGCGCGAATCGCGTTTCGACCTTCCGAACGCCTTGACGTCGTTCCCGCCCGGTCGGTACGATCGCGCCGGACGGGGGAGCCAGCCATTCCGGATCGCGACCGCGAGCACTTCGATCTCGGCCGACTCGAAGGTGCCGTAGGAACGCTGGCCGAGGCGCACCGTCGACTTCGCGGCGAGAACGCCGGGCTGCGGCGCAAGGTCGAGGAGAAGGCGAGACAGATCCGCACGCTCGAGGAGCGGCTGCTCGAGGCGAACCAGAAGCGCCAGGACGTGGCGAAGCGGATCGACGAGCTGCTGGTCCAGCTCGACCATCTCGATTTGCAGCTCGCACGGGCCGAGGAGTAGCCGGCCTTGACGACGCGTCGCTCCGTTTCAGTTCGCATCCGCGGCAAGGAGTTCCACATCCTCACCGATGGAGACGACGAATCGCTCCAGCGCGTCGCGGGATTGTTGGACCAGACGATGGCTCGGGTCGAGCGCCACACCGGTGCCGTGGATTCGCTGGACGTCGCGATGCTCGCGGCCCTGAATCTCGCGCGCGAGCTCCTCGAGTTGCGCGACGCGGGACCGATCGTCGAAGTGGACGCCGACCGGCTGCGCTCGCTGGTGGAGCAGGCGGAGTCGGCGCTCGTCGCCTGACACGACCCCGCGTGCAGCCCGGGCTCGCCGAGCGCAAGCGCAGTCTGCGCACGAGCCTCGCTGTGCAGCGCCGCGGCGTCTCGCGCGACGTGGCTGCTGCCGCGGCGCGCATGATCATGGCTCAGCTCGCAACCGCCCCCGAGATCGCGGAGGCCGAGGTCATCGGCTTGTACGCGGCGCTGCCCGACGAGCTTCCGACGCGCGCCTGCTTCGAGAGTCTGCGCCGCCAGGGGCACCATTGCGTCTTTCCCCGCGTGCAGGACCAAGGCAGCCTGATCTTCCACCTCGTCGACACCTGGGAGGAGCTGCGACCCGGGCGCCTCGGCATCCCCGAGCCTTTGGCATCTGCCCCGGTCCGCATCCTCGGTCCCCGCGACCTCGTGCTCGTACCCGGCGTCGCCTTCGACGAGCGGGGGCACCGGCTCGGGCGCGGCGCGGGCTGCTACGACGCGGCGTTCGCGCCGGGGGCGGCGAACCCGCCGCTGCTCTTCGGGGTCGCCTACGAGTTCCAGATCGTGGACTCGGTTCCCCACGGGTCGCGGGATCGACGCGTCGATGCCATCGTTACCGAGCGCACGATCCGCAGGATCGGGGGGGCGTGAGCCATGCATGCGGGCCGGGAGCTCGAGCGTCAGATCGCCGTGATGCGCGAGGCGAGCGTCGAGTTCTACGGCGAGGCGGAGCTGCGCGAGCGGCTCGCCGCCCGCATCGCGGAGGGGAAGGGGCTGCGCGTGAAGCTCGGCATGGACCCCTCCGCGCCGGATCTCCACCTCGGCCACACCGTGGTGCTCGGCAAGCTGCGCCAGTTCCAGGATCTCGGTCACACGGCGATCCTGCTCGTCGGCGACTTCACGGCGCGTATCGGAGACCCATCGGGGCGCCGCAAGACCCGGCCGGCACTGACGCGGGAGGAGGCGCGCCGCAACGCGTCCACCTACGTCGAGCAGGCGGCGCGGGTGATCGACGTTTCGCGCGCAGAGGTGCGTTTCAACAGCGAGTGGATGGAGAGCATGACGCCGGACGACATCGTGCGGCTCTGCTCGCGCTACACCGTTGCGCGTCTTCTCGAGCGAGACGACTTCGCCAAGCGCTATGCCGCGGGTGAGCCGATCTCGGTGCACGAGTTCCTGTATCCCTTCGTGCAGGCCTACGACTCGGTTGCGCTGCGCGCCGACGTCGAACTCGGCGGAACCGACCAGACCTTCAATTTGTTGATGGGGCGCGAGATCCAACGCGACTACGGACAGGCGCCGCAAGCGGTCGTGACCCTGCCGCTGCTCGTCGGCACCGACGGGCGCGAGAAGATGTCGAAGAGTCTCGGCAACGCGGTCGGAATCAGCGAGGCGCCGGAGGAGATCTACGGACGCATGATGAGCATCTCCGACGCACTCATGCTCAGCTGGTACGACCTGCTCGCCGCCGGGGAGTGGACGGAGCTGCGAGACGAACGGGAGCGCCTCGGCAAGGGTGCGGGCGATCCGCTGCGCTTCAAGCAGGAACTCGCGCGCCGAGTGGTGCTGCGTTTCCACGGCGACGAGGCTGCGCGCGCGGCGGAAGAGCACTTCCACCGCGTGGTGCGCAGCCGCGAGGCGCCGTCCGATCTGCCGGAGCGTCGAATCCACGCAGGGACCTCGGGCGAGCGGGGACTGCTCGAGTTGCTCGTCGAGCTGGGCCTCGTCGCGAGCAACGGCGAAGCGCGCCGGCTCGTCGCTCAGCGCGCGATCGTGGTCGACGACGGAGTCGTGCAGGACCCCACGCTCCGCCTCGGGCGCGGTGCCTACCGGATCCGGGTGGGCAAGCGCCGTTTCGCCCGGGTGGAGATCGCCTGAGCGGCTCGGAGGCTCGTTTGCGGGGCAGCGCCGAGCCCTGTCCCCGGGGGCGCCTCGGCGGGCCGCAGGCCCCCCTTGACCGGCGGCCGACCTTTCCGTAGATTGCTCCTCCCGCTAGAGATCGGGAGGGAAACCAGGGGTTTGTCCCCTGCGTTGCCCTGCGCCAGCCGGGCTCGATACAAGCCGCGGCCTGGCTTCGATCGGTCTTTGAAAACTGAATAGCGTGCGGTCCTTTCGGGCTTGGGAAAGCCCGTTCGGACGGCTAGGACATGTATTTCCCAATCGATTGCGGAACCTGCGGTTCGCCGCAGGATCCGCTTCCGGACAACCGGGTGCGATACGCGTGAGCGCGTCGCATCCGGCCAAGGTTCAAACCGGAGAGTTTGATCCTGGCTCAGAACGAACGCTGGCGGCGTGCTTAAGACATGCAAGTCGAACGGTAAGGCCCCTTCGGGGGTACACGAGTGGCGCACGGGTGAGTAACGCGTGGGTAATCTACCGCCGGGTCCGGGACAACTTCGGGAAACTGGAGCTAATACCGGATGAGACCACGAGATCCCTGGATTTCGCGGAAAAACGATGGCCTCTGCTTGCAAGCTATCGCCTGGTGATGAGCCCGCGTCCCATTAGCTAGTTGGTGAGGTAATGGCTCACCAAGGCTGTGATGGGTAGCTGGTCTGAGAGGATGATCAGCCACACTGGGACTGAGACACGGCCCAGACTCCTACGGGAGGCAGCAGTCGGGAATTTTGGGCAATGGGCGAAAGCCTGACCCAGCAACGCCGCGTGAGGGATGAAGGCCTTCGGGTCGTAAACCTCTGTCGGGAGGGA
>CAYPSI010000101.1:0-1680 GCA_964413375.1 uncultured Spirochaetales bacterium
CGCAGCGGGAACGAGGATCGGCGCGTCGGCCATTTCCCGGGCCTGCTGCTCCCGTCCGGTGGCGAGATACGCCTCCGCCAGCAAGCCCGTCGTGAGATCCGTCCAGACGCGTGCTTGCTTCTCCACCCGGTGCTGGTGTCGCGCGCGCTCGAGTGTCGCGACGGCCTCGTTCGGGAAGCCGTGAAGCAGCTCTGCCCAGCCCAGAGTGAAGAGGCTCGCCGTCGTCGAGAGCGGGCTCCCGCAACGGCCGGCGAGCTCGACCGCCTGTTGGGCGTTCGAGAGCGCGTGCCGGATCTCGCCCGTGAGCTCCTCGAACTGCGCGCCCGACCAGCCGAGGATCCAGGACGCAACCTCCTCTTGCTTGTGCTCGCGGGCGAATTCGAGCGACTTCGCGAACAGGGGTCGGGCTGTTTCGGGGTGCCCCTTCCAGTAGTGGCAGATCCCCATGCGCGCCTCCTGCCAGTTCCACATCGAGAGCCCAAATCGATCGACTCCGATCGTGTAATCCGGCGCACCGCGCGCGAAGATCTCATCTCCCAGCGCCGCCGCCTCGTTCACCCGGCCCGAGTGCCAGAACACGTCGAACAGAATGCTCCGCGACAGGACCTGGGCCTCGAAGTCGAGCTCTTCGGCCAGCTCGACGGCGCGTCGGGCCGGCCCCTCGGCCGCCTCGAGCTGGCCGTCGCAGCTCAGGCTGTTGGCGTAGCCCCAGGTGATCGACGACAGCGCGTCGCGATCCCCGAGCTGCTCGGCGAGCGCGATCCCGCGCGCCGCGAGCCTGCGCTCTTCCTCGCCGACGTCTCCGAAGCGCCAGCCGTTCGAGAGCAGGCGATCGGCGGCCTCGAGCTCGAGGCGCTGCCACTCCGGTGTCACTTCGAGGGACGCAACCAGCTCGAGCACCCGGCGCCAGTGTGCCCTCGACTCCGAGGCGTCGCTCTTCAGCAGCCAGTGCGCCGCGCGACGGTGAAGGCGCGCGGCTTCGTCCCGGTCGCCCGCCTCCTCGTAGTGATGAGCCAGCAGCGCGGCCTGTTCGTCGAGGCGATCCGGATGGGCCGTTCGCATGGCGCGGGCAACTCTTCCGTGCGTCCTGGCGCGACGCTCCTGAAGCTGCGAACCGAGCGCGACCTCCTGCGTGAGCGGATGCTTGAAGGCGTACTCGGTCACGGGATAGAGGGACTGCTCGTACAGGAACTCGCCGTTCTTCAGCTTCTGCAGGGCGTCGGAAAGCTCGGCGTCGGAGCCATCGAACACGGCCTTCAAGATCGGCTCCGGGAACTCCTTGCCGATCACCGATGCCGCCTGCAGGACCTGCTTCTCGCGCTCCGCCAGGCGGTCGATGCGCGCGGCGAGAACCGCCTTCACGGTGGCGGGAACCTCGATGCGCTCGACCGGCGTGACCAGCCGGTAGCTGCCCTTCGAGCCCTCGAGGCTCCCGGACTCGATCAGCGTCTGCACCACTTCCTCGGCGAAGAAGGGATTTCCGGCGGTGCGCTCGTACACGAGCGCGGCGAGTCCGCGCACCGACGGGTCGGTGCCGAGCAGATCGTCGAGCAGCTCCTGGATCGCCTCCGGCCCGAGCGGCAGCAGCGGCAGTTGCCGGTACCACGGCTTCTGCGTCCAGTCCGAGCGGTACTCCGGGCGGAAGTTCACGATCAGCAGGTTCCGCGAGCCGGAGATCGC
>CAYPSI010000102.1:0-5710 GCA_964413375.1 uncultured Spirochaetales bacterium
GGCACGACCTGCTGATCATGCAATCGAACGGCGGGATCATGACCGCCGAGTTCCTCGCCAAGAAGGCCGTCGCGGCGCTCGGCTCCGGACCGGCCGGAGGGGTGATGGGCGCCTGCAGCGTGGCCGGGCGCGCGGGGGTCACGGACTTCATCGCGATCGACATGGGCGGTACCTCCTACGAGGCCTGCCTGGTGCGCGCCGGCAAACCCAGCGTCCGCAGCTTCTGGAACTGGCAGCACCGCTACCTGGTGGGTCTTCCGATGGTCGAGATGCACTCGATCGGCGCGGGCGGGGGATCGATCGCGCGCGTCGAGGCCGGCGCGCTGCGCGTCGGTCCGGAGAGCGCCGGGGCCCTTCCGGGCCCGATCTGCTACGGGCGTGGAGGCACGCGGCCCACCGTGACGGATGCGAACCTCGTCCTCGGCTATCTCAATCCCGAGGCGCTCTGTGGCGGCGACATGAAGCTCACGACGATGGGAGTGCGCGAGGCGCTGCGCCGCGAGGTGGGCGAGCCGCTCGGTCTCGACGAGGTGGACGCGGCCCACGGGATCTTCCGCATCGTGAACGCCAACATGGCCAACGCGATCCGGCGCGTGTCGTCCGAGGCGGGCTTCGACCCGCGCGACTTCTGCATGGTGGTCTACGGCGGAAACGGCCCGCTGCATGCGGCGAAACAGGCCGAGGATCTCGGCATCCGCAAGCTGCTGGTGCCGAAGACCTCCCCGGCCTTCTCGGCGCTCGGCCTGCTGCTCGCGGACTACGGGGTCGATACGCAGCGCTCCTACATCTCGCCCTCGGGTCGCGCAGAGGTGGACCAGATCAACCGGCTGCTCGCGGAGCTCGAGGACCACGCCGCGCGGGAGCTGCGCTCGGCCGGGCTAGGCCCGGAGGACCTGCTCTTCCAGCGTTTCCTCGCCATCTGCTATCCGGGACAGACCTTCGACATGCCCGTCCCGGCCCTGACGAGCGGGGGCCGGCTCAGCGACGCGGACCTGCGCGCGACGGTGCTCCGCTTTCACGACCTGCACGAGGAGCTCCACGCCTACGCGGTGCGCGACGAGGAGCCCGTGATCCGCGCGGTCCGTGTGCAGACCATCGGTCGCACGGCGAAGCCGGAGCATCGAGACGCCGAACGCGTCCATACGCCGGTGTCGCTGGCGCTGCGCACGCGGCGTTCGGCCTTCTTCGACGGACGTTTCGTCGATACCCCCGTCTACGACGGGGAGAGCGTCGGGCATGGCCACCAGATCGACGGACCGGCCATCGTCGAGGAGCGCTTCACTACGATCGTCGTCTACCCAGGCTGGACGGCGGAGCTCGATCGCCACGGCAACTACGTCGTGACGAGGGACTGAGAGGAAGAGATGGCAGCAGCTCGAACTCGCGACGACGGGATCGTGGAGCTCGATACCAGCGACGTCGAGCGCTGGATCGGCAAGCCCCTCGGCGGGGGGTTCTTGAAGGACCCGATCCAGCCGAACGACCTCCGGCGTTGGGCGCAGGGCATGCAGAACCCGAATCCTCTGTACTACGACGAGGAGTGGGCCGCTTCGGGTCGGCATCGAGGGCTCGTGGCACCGCAATCCTTCGCGGTCTGCACCGACACGAGCCACGGTGCGGGTCCCGCGATCCAGGGGGTGATTCCCGGTCAGCACATGATCTTCGGCGGCGACGAGTGGTGGTTCTTCGGGCCGACGATCGAACCCGGCGACCGCATCAGCCACGATCGGATGCTCTTCGACTACAAGGTCGCGGAGACGAAATTCGCGGGGCCCACGATGTTCTCGCGGGGAGACACCACCTACATCAAGCAGACTGGCGAGGTCACCTGCAAGCAGCGCTCGACCTCGGTGCGCTACCTGGCCGAGAACGCGCGCAGGAAGGGCTTCTTCGCGGGCCGCACGCGCAAGGAGTGGACGGAGCAGGAGCTCGAGGACCTCGAAAAGCAGAAGATGGAGTACGCGCGAAGCCTCTACGACCTCGGACACGAGAAGCGGCTCTTCGTGCGCCCCGGTGAGAAGCTCCCGACTCGACCGATCGGACCGCACACCGTCGCGAGCTTCACCACCGAATGGCGCAGCTACCTGATGACCGTCTGGGGGGCCACGCGCGAGGTTCCCGCGCTCGAGAACTCGACGCTCGAGGCGGGCTGGCTTCCCGAGATGTCGCGCGACCGCGAGGCCGCGAAGATCGACCCGACCCACGGAGACGGGCTCTACAAGGGGCCCTCGCGCGGCCACGTGCAGGAGCAGTACGCGCAGCTCGTCGGCATGCCGCGCGAGTACGGCTACGGCGCCTCGATGGGTGCGTGGATCGTCGACTATCTCACGAACTGGGCCGGGGAGTGGGGCTTCGTGCGCCACAGCAACTTCCAGTATCGCAATCCCGCGCTCACCCACGATGCGACCTTCCTGAAGGGCGAGGTCGCGAGCCTGATCGAGGACCCGGGAAGCGGGCGTCCGATCGCCGTGGTGCGCGCGACGATGACGAACCAGGACGGCGAGGTGATGGCCACCGGCCAGGCGGAGATCCTGCTCCCCACGCCCTAGGGAGGGGGCTCTTCGTGGACACGCGCAACCCGCGGCTCACTCTCGGGCGCTTCCTCGCGGACACGGCCGCGCGCCACGGCGATCGCCGCGCGCTGCACTGCGAAGGGCGCGACCTCTCCTACCGCGAGCTCGAGCACGAGGTCCGCGCACTCGCGCGCGGGCTCGTCGGCGCCGGCGTCGTGAAGGGCGCGCGCGTCGCCGTCCAGCTGGCGAACCGCAGCGAGTGGATCATCGCCGCGACGGCGATCGGTCGGCTGGGCGGCGTCGTGGTTCCGGTGAACACCTTCGCAAGCCGCGACGAGCTCACGAGCATTCTTCGCCACGGCGACGTTTGCACCCTGTTGATGCAGCCCTCGCTGCTGCGCCATCGCTTCCTCGACGACCTGCTCGCGGAGCACCCGGCGATCGCAGGCGGCGAGCCGGGGCACCTGCGCGTGCCCGAGCTTCCGCAGCTGCGCGCGGTCTTCTGCCTCGAGATCGAAGCCGCGCGCGGCGGCGTGGCCGCATGGGGAGAGCTCGTGGCTCGAGGTGCCGGCGTCGGAGACGATCTCGTGGCTGCGCTCTGCGCGCAGGTCGAGCCCTCGGACGACGCGTTCCTGATCTACACCTCCGGGACCACGGCGCATCCCAAGGGTGTGCTGCACTCGCACCGCGCCGCCGTCCTCCAGGCCTGGCGCTTCGCCGAGATCCTGCGCTTCGATGCCGACGACCGCGTCTTCACCACCTATCCCTTCTTCTGGACGGCAGGCATCGCGATGTCGATCGGGGCGACCTTCGCCGCCGGTGGCTGCCTGCTCCTCCAGCAGGTCTTCGAGCCGGGCGCCGCGCTCGAGCTGATCGAACGCGAGCGCGCCACGGTCGTCCACGCCTGGCCGCATCAGAACAAGGCGCTCGCCGAGCACCCGGAGGCGGCAGCGCGCGATCTCTCGAGCGTTCGCAAGGTCGACTTCGCGACGCCCGTCGCGAGGCTCGCGGGGATCGAGCGGGACGAATACGGCACGGGCGCCTCCTACGGCCTGTCCGAGACTTTTACGATCGCGAGCATGTTGCCCGTCGACGCGCCCGCCGAGCTGCGCCGGCGCACCCACGGGCGCGCGCTCCCGGGAATGGAGATCCGCATCGTCGACCCCGAGACAGGGGCTCCCGTCCCGACCGGTGTGCCCGGCGAGATCGCGGTGCGGGGCCCCACCTTGATGCGGGGCTATGCGAAGGTCCTGCCGGAGCTCGTCTTCGACGCGGACGGCTGGTTCCGCACCCAGGACGGGGGCTCGCTCGACGCAGAGGGCTTCCTGCACTGGACCGGGCGCCTCTCGAACCTGATCAAGACGGGGGGCGCCAACGTGTCGCCCGTCGAGATCGAGCAGCTGCTGGTGAAGCACCCGGATCTCAAGCTCGCGATCGCCGTCGGCATCGGCCATCCGACCCTGGGAGAGGTGGTCGTGCTCTGCGCGGTCCCGGCCCTGGGTCGGAGCGTCGACGAGGCGGCGATCCGCGCTTACCTGCGCGAGCGACTGGCGGCGTACAAGGTGCCGAGGCGAGTGCTCGTCTTTCGCGCCGACGAGCTCTCGTACACCGGCAATCAGAAGCTGCAGCTGGAGCCGCTGCGCGGGCTCGCCGAAGCGCGGCTCGCCGCCGAGGGTGCGGAGATCGAGGGCTACCGCTACCGGACGAGCTGAGCGGCGCTGCTCAGCGCGAGCCCGCCCACTGGTTCCAGTGCACGATCGACTCGACGGGCGGCCGCGCAGCGGGCTTGAAGTCGCTGCCCTTCGTATAGGCCACCGGGAGCAGCGCCACCTGCATCACGTCCTCGGGGATGCCGAGGAGCTTGCGGGCCTGCTCTTCGAAGAGCAGGTGCAGCGTCGTGAACGTGGAGCCCAGGCCGCGGCTGCGCAGCGCCAGCTGGAAGCTCCAGACCGCCTGATAGATCGAGCCGAAGACCGTGGCCGAGATCACCAGAGGGGTGGGTTCCGGCAGCCGTCCGCAGACGCAGGGGATCGCGACGAGCGGCACCTCGGCGAGGTGTTCGGCCAGCCAGCTCGCGGACTCGTAGACGCGCTGCGTCTGCGCGTCCGCGGGCATCTGCTGCCGGGACTGCTGGATCGCGGGGATTCCCTGCGCGTAGAGCGCGCCGAGCTCGCGGCGCTTGCCGGGGTCGTCCACGACGAGCCAGCGCCAGGTCTGCGTGTTCGAGGCCGTGGGCGCCTGCGGCGAGAGGCGGATGCAGTCGAGAATCAGCTCGCGCGGCACGGGTCTGGCGAGATCGAGCCGGCGCCGCACGGCGCGCGTGGTCGAGAGCAGGCGGTCGACGCTGGCGAGATCGAAGCCGGTCATGGCGTCCTCCGGTGAAGGCCCGCCATGGTACAAGGCCCGGGCTATCGTCCCAGCAGAGCGCCCCGCGGAGGATGCGATGCCCGAGAAGATTGCTTTCGACGACGTCGAGGCGCTGCGCAAGCAGGTCTCCTCGGAGTTCGGTCCCTTTGGCGACGAGCTGCTGGTGAGCCAGCCAATGATCGACGAGTTTGCGGAGCTCACTGGCGTCCGCCAGTGGATCCACGTCGACGTGGAGCGGGCGAAGCGCGAGAGCCCCTTCGGGACCCCCATCGCTCACGGCTTCCTCACGCTCGCGTTGCTGCCGCGGATCGGCCGCGGCGCGCGCGAGCGGTCCGACTTCGAGGTCGTGGGCCACGCCAACGTCGTGAACTACGGCTCCGACAAGCTGCGCTTCCTGAGCCCCGTCCCCGCCGGCTCGAAGCTCTGCTCGCGCTCGCGCCTCGTCTCCGTCGAGGCCGCGGAGAAGGGCACGAGGCTGGTGCGCGAGATCGCCGTACACGTCGCCGGCAGCGATCGCCCGGCGCTCCTCTACCAGATGATCGTCCTGTATCAGCCGAAGCGCGGCTGAAGCAGCGGGATCGGCGGGTCAGCGCGGGACTCGGGTGCCTCGTCGCAAACGCCCGCCCTGCGGGGACTCCGAGGCTTGCCCGCGTGCTGGGCAGGTGCTGCCCGTTGCCTGGGCAGCTCGAGGCGCAGCGACCCTCTGCGAGGGCCCGGGGAGCCGCGAGACGCCGCGAGCCGGCGAGCCGCTCTTGGCACAGTCATTGCTCAAGGGGCCAGGGACTGCACGGGCTTCACAGCCGTCGTGCGAATGGAGGGTCCCCGATGGC
>CAYPSI010000103.1:0-9149 GCA_964413375.1 uncultured Spirochaetales bacterium
GGCGACCTCCTCCTGGATCGCGAAGACGTCCGCGACGTTTCGGTCATAGGTCTCGGACCAGAGGTGGTAGCCGTCCGCGACCGAGATGAGCTGGGCCGTCACGCGCAGGCGCTCGCCCGCCCTGCGCACGCTCCCCTCGACCACGTTCCGCACGCCAAGCTGCTCGCCGATCGTGCGGATGTCCACGTCCTTCCCCTTGAAGGCGAAGGCGGAGGTGCGCGCCACCACGCGCAGATCGGGCAGGCGGGCGAGCGCGTTGATGATCTCCTCGCTCATGCCGTCGGCGAAGTACTCCTGGTCGCCATTCGCGCTCATGTCGTCGAAGGGCAGCACTGCGACCGACGCCGACTCGCCGGGCGAGGAAGCCTGCCAACTTCGCGCGAGGATGAGCGCGGCAGCCACCGCGACGACGAGGCCCGCCCCGATCGCAACCCGGCGCAGTCCGAAGCCACGCGGGGCCGCCCGGGAGGGTGTCAGCGGGCTCCCGCTGACCGCCCACACGGCAAGCGGACGCGCGACGTTCTTGAACTGGTGCGTGCCGAGCGGCGTCCCCTCGATCCCGGCCTGGTTCTTCACCGCGTCGAAGACCGGCTCCGAGACCGCGACACCTCCCGGCTCCGCGAGCGGCCGGATGCGCGAGGCCACGTTCACGCCGTCGCCGTAGACGCGCCCGCCCTCGAAGATCACGTCGCCCAGGTGGATCCCGATCCGAAGCTTCAGCTCCGCGTCGTCGCGCAGCGCCGCCTGCGCGGCCAGTGCGCACGCCACCGCGTCGAGCGCACTCGGGAACGCTCCCACCAGCTCGTCGCCGTTCTCGTCCACGATCTTGCCGTGATGGCGCTCGGCCAGCGGCCGCAAGAGGCGCCGGTGGCGCTCACGCACGCGGAGCCCCGCTTGCTCGCTCTGCGCCATCAGGGCGGTGTAGCCGACGATGTCGCTGAACAGGATCGCGGCGAGGCGGCGGTCGCTCAGTGCACCACCTCGGGCTCGTCGGGCTGGAGCAGCGGCTGCGCGCCGACCACGCCCGGACCGCGTACCTCCTCGACGTGGTCGCGCCCATCGATGATCACCCAGTGCCGGCTCACCCGCTGCGCGGTCGCGCTGCCCTCGTTCGCGATCTTCACGCGGTATGCGAAGAAGCACTGGCCGGTGTTCGGGTCGGAGCGTTCGGAAACAAAGACGCTCTGCACGTCCACGCGAACGCCGCGCGTGATGGTCTGCGAAGGATCGGCGCTGCCCATGACGGCCATACTAGAAGCTTTGCTCGACGGCTGCCCGACCCGACGACTTCGCTCGCCTGCGGCTCGCTTCGCGTTAGCGGCGTCGCGTGCTGTCGAGCACGCGACGCAGTTCGTCGTGGAGCGTTCCGTTCGCGGCGACGATCTCGGCTCCGCTGCGCCACACCGCGCCTCCGTCGCGGCGCAGGGCGCGCTAGCACTCGTCGAGTAGCGGGTCGTAGACCACGCCGATCGCCGGTTCGCCCTGGTGCTCGACACCGATCGAGACGGCGTAGCGCGGGGCGGATGGTCGCGACCAGCGGGGCTTGCGAGGTCCGATGAGACGCAAAGCGTCAGATCGCAGAAATGGATGGGCGGCTCGCCCCCCTCACCCTCGCTTGGACGGATCTCGGCGGAGCCCTCCGCCCGGTGAGACGGCCAGCGCGCGGCGCGCCTCGCCCTCGGCGCGCGCCCGCGACCCCTATCGCTTCGGTCCCTTCCCCCTCGTGTAGCAGGCGAGCGCAGGTTCTTCGGTGAGATGCGTACCGCTGCCGAGCGCAATGGCCACCGCCAGGTCGTAGGACGCCAGGTTGCTGGCGAGGGTCGAGGGATCGACCCCGGGCAGGACCGTCTCGGCGCAGACGGGGCTCGATCCGGGCGCGTTGCCTGCCAGGATGCGTCCGAGATCCGCCGGGCCCTCGTGATCCAACGCGTCCAGTGCGATCGCCCAGCCGACCGGATCGTAGGTTCCGATCGCCTGGTGGTTCGCCGGGCGGTCTCAAGCGGTCAACGCAACGGCTCGTGCAAACGCCTCAGAAGGTGTCGGCCAGCCGAGAGTCTGTCGAGGGCGTCCGCGTGTGCCACAATGCGAGCGGAGAATCGACTCGGAGTACCGGTGCGCGAAGGCGAGCTCGCGGGGCGGGTGGCGATCGTGACGGGCGCGGCGTCGGGGATCGGGCGCGCGAGCGCGCTGGCGCTCGCGCGCGCGGGGGCGGCCGTGGTGATCGCGGACGTCGACGCGACCGGCGCCTCGCGCGTGGCCGCGGAGATCGCGGCGCAGGGCGGTCGGGCGCTCGGCCAGGCGACGGACGTCTCGGATCCGGACTCGGTCGCCGCGATGGTCGAGTCGGCCGTCAAGGAGTTCGGCGGGCTCGACGTGCTCCACAACAACGCGGCGGCCTCGGATCCCGCGACGATCGGCTCCGACGGAGACCTCGTCGACCTCGACCTCGCGGTCTGGGAGCGGACGCTGGCGGTGAACCTGCGCGGGCCGATGCTCGGCTGCAAGTACTCGATCCCGCGCATGCTCGAGCGCGGCGGTGGAGCGATCGTCAATACGTCCTCCGCGTCGGGGCTGACCGGCGACCTCGCCCGGATCGCCTACGGCGTCTCGAAGGCCGGCGTCGACTCGCTCACGCGCTACGTCGCGACGCAGTACGGCAAACGCGGGATCCGCTGCAACTCGATCGCGCCCGGCGTGATCGCCACGCCCGCGCTCGAGGCCAACGTGCCGAGAGAGCTCCTCGCGATCTACGAGCGCAGCCACCTGACGCCGCGCCTCGGCCGCCCCGAGGACGTGGCCGCCGCGGTGGTCTTCCTGGCCTCCGACGCCGCGGCCTTCATCACCGGCCAGACGCTCTGCGTCGACGGCGGCCTTCTCGCGCACCACCCGACCGTCGCCGAGCTCCGCGCCGTCAAGGGCGCGTAGCCCCGCCGCCCTTCATTCCTGCTCGGCGCGCTCGGCCTCGGGCGGCAGGCTTCCCTCGACGACCTCGAGGTCGTCGCCGCGGCTGCGCACCCGGATCCGTCACGGCGCGCGATCGGATGTCGAGCTTCCGGGTAGCCGTCCGATCGCATTCTCGGCGCACCACTTCGCGACCTCGTCGAGCACACGAGCCACGGCCCGGTTGGCGGCGATCACGCCGCCGTAGGGATCTTCGGAAGCGGAGGCCTCCACGGCCTCGAACGCGGCAGTCGCGAGGACGCGGCGCTCGAGCGTGTCGAGCAGCCGCGTTCGCAGCGTGAAGCGCACCTGACTCGGGTGCGCGCTGAACTCCTGTTGCAGCGCGACGATCTCGGTCTCGAGCCGCAGCGAGGGGGCGCCGCTCCCGCCGCTGGGCATGGCCTGGAAGCTGCCGTTGCGCTCGAGCGCCTCGCCAATCAGCGGCGCCAGCATCTTCGCCGGAGACTCCACCCATTGGTGTCGAGCGAAGTACTGGATCTGGTACGGGCGCGTGACGTACGCCATGCGCGATCCGTCGAAGCCGGGCCGCGCGCCGGGCGGCGCGATTGCGAGGGTCGGCGCCGCGAGCTCGCTCGGCAGGACGCGGTCGGGCCACGGCGCGAGAATGAAGAGACTCGACGGCGCGGCTCCGGGGGACGCGAACAACGCGCAGCCCGCGAGCGTGAGAGAGAGCAGCGCCAGCGGCGCGAGCTTCGAGAGCGCAGGCTTGCCTTCGATCATCTCACTCTCCCGGCCCGGGGGGGATTGGCTCCCGCCCGACGAGCAGCGCATTCGGACTTCGCTCGAGCTCCTGTGCCAGACGGCCCAGTGCGGCCGTGGCCACGCGCGCATCGGCGAGCAGCCGCTTCAGCTCCGGCAGCGTATCGGCGCGGAGCTCCTGCACGCCGCCCGTCGCGTCGTCCGCCGTCGCGCGCAGAGCTTCGGCCGCGCCCGTCGTGCTCTCGCCCGCACGCGTAACGGCTTCTGCGGCGAGTGCGATCTGCCGGGTGAGCTCTCCCAGCTGCTCGCTCGCTCGCGCGCTGTTCTCGGCCGTGCGCGCCGCATCGAGCAGCGCAGCGTCAATCACGCTCGAGCGGCCGGCGATCTCGTGGACGAGGCTGTCGAGGTCCTGGATCGTGCGCTGAAGCGCGGCGCGCGTGCCGTCGCCGAGGAGCTGGTTGATGTTCTGCGCCGTCTGGGTGAGATCGGCGACGAGCGCGGTCGCCTGCGCGTCGAGCCTTCGGAACAACGAGGGACGCGTCGCGATCACGGGGGGGCCGCCGTCCTGCGTCGGCGCGAGCAGCGGCGAATCCTTCGAGCCACCCTCGAGGTCGAGAAATGCGATGCCCGTCAGGCCCTGGGGCGTGAGCACCGCCACGGTGTCCTGCTTGATCGGTACGCCGCGCTCGATCGCGAGTACCAGCCGGACCCTCTGCGGATCCTCGGGGTCCAGTCCGATCTCCTGCACCGAGCCCACGACGACGCCCTTGTACTTGACCGGCGCCTGGCGGTTCAGGCCCGAGACGGACTCGTTCGAGAAGGCCAGGTAGCTGTCGTAATCCTTGCGCGTCGTTCCTCCCGCGGAGACCCACAGCACGCCGGTCACGATGGCGAAGGCCAGCGTCAGCACGAAGGCGCCCACGAGCGCATAGTTCACTTTTGTTTCCAAGCTTGCTCCCAGGCCCCGCGGCCGCGCGCCCCGTGAAAGTACTCCCGCACCAGCGGCTCCTCGGTCGTCGAGAGCTCGCGCATCGTGCCGACGCCCGCGATCCGCCCCTGGACCATGAAGGCCACGCGATCCGCTACTCGCCAGAGTAGATCGAGATCGTGGGTCACCATGAAGATCGTGAGGCCGAGCAGCTCCTTCAAGTGCTTCACCAGCTCGTCGAAGCCACTGGCGCTGAGTGGATCGAGCCCGGCGGTCGGCTCATCGAGGAAGAGCAGCGTCGGATCGAGCGCGATCGCACGCGCCAGCGCCGCACGCTTGCGCATGCCGCCCGAGAGCTCCGCCGGGTACTTCCGTCCGGCGCTCGCTGGCAGCCCCGTGAGCGCGATCTTCACCGCGGCGATCTCGTCGATGAGCCGGTCGCCGAGCCGCGTGTGCTCGCGAAGCGGGAGTCCGACGTTCTCGCTCACCGTCAGCGAGCTGAAGAGCGCGCCCCGCTCGAACATCACGCCCCAGTTTCGCCGCAGCGGCAGCGCCGCCTCGTCGTCGAGCCCAAGGACCTCGCGCCCCAACACGCGAATCGAGCCCGACTGGGGGCTCTGTAGCAGGATGATCTCGCGCAGCAGCGTGGACTTCCCGCAGCCGCTGGCCCCGGCGAGCGCGAAGATCTCGCCCTCGCGCACCTCGAGGTTGACGCCGTCGTGCACGATCGCGTCGCCGAAGCGGGTGTAGAGATCGCGCACCTCGATCACCGGCTTCGCTGTGTCGCTGCTCGCGGCCATCTCAGATGTCGAGCCGGTTGAAGACGATCGAGAAGATCGCGTCGGCCACGATCACCAGAAAGATCGATTGCACGACGCTGACTGTCGTCCTGCGCCCGACGCTCTCCGCGTCGCCGGTGACCTGGAATCCCTGGAAGCATCCGACCACCGCGATGATCGCCGCGAAGACGGGCGCCTTGCCGATCCCCACCAGGAAGTCGGAGGCGACGAGCGCGTACTGAAGCCTGTCGAGGAAGTCCGGAAAGACCACGCCGAGCTCGCTGCGCGCCATCAGCATGCCGCCTGCGACGCCGAGGGCGTCCGCGTAGACCGTGAGCAGCGGCAGCGCGATCGTGAGAGCGAGGATCTTCGGCAGCACGAGCAGCTCGATCGGAGGGATTCCCACCGTGCGCAGGGCGTCGACCTCCTCCGTGACCTTCATGGTTCCGATCTGCGCGGCATAAGCGGAACCCGAGCGCCCGGCGACGATGATCGCGGTGAGCATCGGAGAGAGCTCTCGTACCATGGCCAGACCCACGAGGTCTGCCACGAAGATGTTGGCGCCGTAGCGCGCGAGCTGCGTCGCGCCCTGGTAGGCGATCACGATGCCCATCAGGAAGCAGAGCAGCCCGGTGATCGGCAGCGCGTCGAAGCCCGCTGTACGGACGTTGTAGAGAACGGTCTTCCAGCGGATCCGCCTCGGCTGAGAAGCCACCCGGAGCCCCGCGCGCGCGACTTCGCCGATGAACGCGAGGATCTCGAAGAGCCGGGTCCAGGCGGCCCAGGTGAGCGCCCCGATCCTCTCCAGGACGGAGGGTGCCAGCGCGCCCGTTGCAGGCGCCGGCGCGACGGCGATCGATCCGACCATCTCGAGCAGCGCCGCGTGCTCGGGGCGCAGGCCGTGCAGCGAGACGCGGCCTCCGTCGCGCTCGAGCGCCTGGAGGATCCGCCGCAGGAGCCATGCGCCGGCGGTGTCCATCGCGCTGACGGCCGAGCCGTCGAGCGCGATTCCCGCTCCGCCCGGCCAGGTGCCGTGCTCGAGCCGAGCGTCGAGCCTCGCGATGCGGCCGATGGTCCAGGCGCCGACGCAGCGCGCTCCGCCTGCCGTCACTTCGACATCGGCGTCGGCTTCGGACATCGGGGGCGAGCTCGACAGCAGGCGCTTTCCGATCGGCACGCCCGTGAGCCTAGCGCCGTGGCCGAACCCTCACTCGGACGTCATGAGCGCGGTCGCGAGCTGGTTCACGACCTGGCCGGTCGTGACGATGCCGCCGTCGTCGCTCGGCTTCAGACTCCCGTGGCTTCGCAGGCTCAGGTCCACGTCGAGGATAAGCCGTTCAAGAGGGTTTGCGGGACGATCCCGAAGGTCCGATCAGGGACGATCGGTCAAGTCCCGAGGGGAAGAGCCAGGCAGGGCGGCCCCTCTCGGCGACTCCATGAAACGGTCGCCCCCCACAGCGCGGGGCGCCTGCTTCTTCGCTCAGCTCGTGAGGTCCCCCGGGATCGCGTGCACGCCTCGAAGCATCGCTCCCTGGTTCACGGCTCCCTCCTCGCGGCGCGACGCCGCGCGGCGTATCCGGGGTCGACGAGTCGCAGCGGGTGCAGGCCATCCACGTAGCCCATGACACTCGGCGCGGCGATGCTGCAGCCGAGCAGCTCCTGCACCCGGGTGGAGAGCCGGCTGGCGAGCGGCGGCGGCAGCGCGAGCGCCATGTTCTCGAGCTGGCGCAGCCAGGGCTGGCAGTACTGTGGAGTAACACCGAGGCGTGTCCCATGCCGCCGGCTCGCGGCCTGCCTGGCGGTCGCGTCGATCGCGGCGCTCGGATGCGGGGACGCACCCGACGCGGCCCAGCCACTCGAAGCCCTCGACCCCGGCGTCGCGCGCGTGCAGGTCGTCTGGTGGGACACCAGCGGAGCCCGGCCTTCGGAACAGCCTTCCGCGTCGGCCCGCACGCTGACCTGTTGACGGCGCAGCACGTCGCCGCCAACGCCCGCATCCAGCGCGAGAAGCTCGGCCCGCAGACCCAGGCGAAGATCCAGGTGTCCTTCGAGGCGACCGCGCCCGAGCCGGGGAGCGACGCGGACGGGTCTCTCTCGGTCGAGGTCGCGATCACGGCCGAGGAGCGAGCCGCGGACCTAGCACTGCTGCGGATCGTCGAGCCGCCTCCCGAGGGCAGCAGCGGGAGCGGCGGGGGAGGGGTCCGCTCCGGCAGGCTGATCGACCCGGTGGCCCTGGCCCGCTCGCTGGGGAGATCGGAGTCGCTCCCGGGCTGGCTCGACGCGCTCCTGCGCGACGATGCGGCCCTGCTCGCGGACGTCGAGACCCGGCTCGGGAACAGCGGCGCCCCGATCGACCTGGCGGAGAGCGGCGAAATCATCGCTTTGTGCAGCGCCATCCTGCTCCGGGACAGCCTCACGCAGGGAGAGCTGATCCCGCTGCCGAAGCTGCCGGGCGCCCCGATCACGGTGATCCTCGCGGCGCAGCGGATCCAGCGCTTCCTCGACGCGCACCCCGTTTCGGCGCGATGGCTCCGGAGCGATCACGCGGGGCGGGACGCCGTCGCTCGGCTCCGCATCCGGTTGCGCCGCTCGCGCGGATCGGCGCAGGGCCCCGATCAGCGCAGCGGGCGGAAGAACTCGCGGATCTCGCGGACGAGCGCGTCGGGATTCTCGAGCGCGGGAAAATGTCCCCCGCGCTGGGTCCGCGTGTAGCGGCGGAGGTCGTACCAGGGCTCGAGCAGCTCGCGCGGCGGCGCGATCGGCTCGTTGAAGAGCGACACGCCGGTCGGTACGTCGATCCGCGCCGGCTGGGAGAGGGTCGACCCGGGACCAAAGGTCTCGTAGTACATGCGCATCGACGGGCCGATCGTGCGCGTGGCCCAGTAGATCGTGAGGTTCGTCAGCAGCTCGTCGCGCGTGAAGACGCGAAGCGGGTCGCGCTCGCCGCGTTCGTCGGCGCAGTCGCTCCAGCGCCACCACTTCTCGAGGATCCACGCGGCGAGCCCGGCGGGCGAGTCGCTCAGCGCGAACGCGGGCGTCTGCGGCTTGGTGCGCTGCAGGTGGACGTAGCCCCACTCGCGGTCGCGGTAGCGCAGGGCCTCTTCCCACCACGCCCGCTGCTCCGGCGTCAGCGCGGCGGCGTCGATCGGCACCATCAGCATCGTGACGTGAAGCCCGATCATCCGCTCGGGATGGCGGGCGCCGAGCGCGGTGGTGACCGCCGCGCCCCAGTCGCCGCCGTGCGCCGCGAAGCGCTCGTAACCGAGCGCCGCCATCAGATCGACCCACAGGTCCGCCACGCGCGCGGCGCCCACGCCTCGCTCGCGAGGCGCGGACGAGAAGCCGTAGCCGGGAAGCGAGGGGACGACGAGAGAAAAGGCGTCGCGCGCGTCTCCACCATGGCGCGCCGGGTCGCTGAGGGGCCCGATGAGCTTGTGCATCTCGAAGAACGAGCTCGGCCACCCGTGCGTCGCGACGAGCGGGATCGGATCGGGTCCCCGCCCCTCGACGTGCATGCAGTGCAGATCGAGGCCGCCGACGTCGACGATGAGGTGCGGCCACGCGTTGAGCCGCGCCTCCTGAGCGCGCCAGTCGAAGCCGTCGCGCCAGTAGCTGCAGAGCTCCCTGAGCCACGCGACGTCGCAGCCGTACTCCCAGCCCGTGCCGGGGATCGGCTCCGGCCAGCGCGTCGCTGCGAGGCGCCGGCGCAGCTCGTCGAGCTCCGAGTCCGCGACCTGAATCCGGAAGGGGCGCACTCCCATGCCTCGAGTCTGCCGCGCCGG
>CAYPSI010000104.1:0-33984 GCA_964413375.1 uncultured Spirochaetales bacterium
ACCATCCGACCTTCGCCTCGGTCCGCGCGCGATCCGAGGCATGACGCCACGAGGCGATCTGACTCGGCCTGTCCCACGCACCTGAGCAAGCCGGCCCCAGCTTCGGTCCCTGTCTCCGGCTGCCTTCAGCCGCGCGAGGGCGCGAAGCCCAGATCGCCGCAGCTTTCGATGCAGCGAGGCGTTCTGCAACTCGGCTGAATTCGACTCAGGATCCCGGTAGATGGCGGGCGGATTGCACGACGAGATTTCCTCGTCCGTCGAGCGTGTGGTGATCCGACACAGCGACTCGAAGTCGCGATCCCGCGTCCGGGACGTGGCACGGACGCTGCAAGCTGCGCCCAGCGAACAATGATCCATCCCACTGCATGGAGATAGACTCTTGGACAACGACAAAGCATTCGCCGCCTATCTGCTGATCCTGGTTGCAGGAGTCACCTCGACGCTCGCGACGTCGGTGATGGCGGGCTTCGCCAGCCTGCCCTCGCCCGTGGTCTTCCTGGAGCACGTGGCGCTCGGACTGACGATCCGCGCATCGTACAAGTCCATCGGCGGCTGGGACTGGGCCGACTGGAGCATCGGCGGCCTGCCGACCGACGCAACCAGTCAGGCGAAGGAGCTGCTCTCGCCGCCGGGCGAGGTCGCGAACGCCTAGCTCCGATCCCGCGACCGGCAAGAGCGAGGGCGCGTCGACCCGAAGCGGGATCCGGGCGGGGAATGCAGACCCGCGCCGGATCCGCCTCGGGAGCGCTGCGCCTGATATACTGCGCTGAGAAGCTTGCGAGGACGCCATGGCCAACGCCGCCCAGCTAGCGCAGCTCGAAGTGGACCGGCTCTCGGGCTCGCTCGGGGCCGAGATCCGCGGGATCGCGCTGAAGGAGGCCGGCGCCGTGGAGGCCGAGCGGATCCTGTCGCTGCTGATGGAGCACCAGGTGCTCTTCTTCCCGGGCCAGCACCTCACGCCCGAGCAGCACATCGCGTTCGGGCGCCTCTTCGGCAAGCTCGAGGCCCACCCGAACCTCGCGCTCGGCGGCGAGCGTCCCGAGTTCTTCGAGCTGCGCGCGGTGTCCGGAGCCGGCGCGATCGCCGACGAGTGGCATAGCGATCTCACCTGCCAGCCCCAGCCCTCGCTGCTGGCGATCCTGCACATGGTGAAGTGCCCTGAGGTGGGCGGCGACACGATCTGGGCAAACACGGTCAAGGCCTACGCGGAGCTCTCGCCGGCGATGCAGGACTTCTGCCAGGGGCTCTCGGCGCTTCACGACGCTCACGCCCACGGCAACAGCGATCAGATGGCGATCCATCCGGTGGTGCGCGTGCACCCGGTGACGAAGAAGAGGGCGCTCTTCGTGAACGAGCACTTCACGCGCCGCATCGTGGAGCTCTCGCACGAGGAGAGCGACGCGCTCTTGCACTTCCTCGTGCGCTGGGTGACGAGTCCGCGCTTCACCGTCCGCTATCACTGGACGCCCGGCACGATCGCGATGTGGGACAACCGCTGCACGCAGCACCACGTGCTGAACGACTTCGAAGGCGAGCGGGTGATCCAGCGCGTCACCGTGATGGGCGACCGCCCCGAGCCCGCCGCCCCGCCGCGCTGGCAGCCCTACGCGAAGTACTTCAGCGCCGCCAGCCGCCACGACCGCCAGCTCAAGCGCTACCTCGACCGCCAGGCCGAGCCGGCCGGCTGACGCCGCTCCGGGAGCGGCGTCGCTGCAGCACCCGGCGCAGGTAGCGGCCGGTGTGGCTCTCCGCCGACGTCGCGACCTGCTCGGGAGTGCCCCGTGCGACGAGGCGCCCGCCGCCGGGTCCGCCTTCGGGGCCGAGGTCGATCACCTGGTCCGAGGTCTTGATCACGTCGAGGTTGTGCTCGATCACGATCACCGAGTTTCCGGCGTCGACGAGGCGCGCGAGAACGTCGAGGAGCTTGCGCACGTCGTCGAAGTGCAGGCCGGTGGTGGGCTCGTCGAGGATGTAGAGCGTGCGCCCGGTCGCGCGCTTCGCGAGCTCGCGCGCGAGCTTGATGCGCTGCGCCTCGCCGCCCGAGAGCGTGGGCGAGGGCTGGCCGAGGTGGACGTAGCCGAGCCCGACGTCTGCGAGAAGCTCGAGCGGCTCGAGGATCTTCGGGTGCGCCGCAAAGAGCTCCGCCGCTTCGCGTACGCTGAGGTCGAGAACGTCTGCGATCGACTTGCCCTTGAAACGCACCAGCAGCGTCGCCTCGTTGAAGCGCCGGCCCTGGCACTCCTCGCAGCGCACGTAGACGTCCGGCAGGAAGTGCATCTCGATCTGCCGCATGCCGTCGCCCTGACAGGCCTCGCAGCGGCCGCCCTTCACGTTGAAGGAGAAGCGGCCGGGCTTGTAGCCGTGGATGCGCGCCTCGGGGAGCTGGGCGAAGCAGGAGCGGATCTCGTCGAAGACCTTGATGTAGGTGGACGGATTGCTGCGCGGCGTCCTTCCGATCGGCTTCTGGTCGATCTGGATCACCTTGTCGAGCTGCTCGAGCCCCGAGAGTGCCCGGTGGCGGCCGGGACGGCGGGTCGAGCCGTGGAAGCGCCGCGCGAGGGCCGGGTAGAGCACGTCGTTCACCAGGGTGGACTTCCCGGCGCCCGAGACGCCGGTCACCGCCACCAGCACGCCGAGCGGAAACTCGACGTCGAGATCGACGAGGTTGTTCTCCTGCGCGCCCGCGATCTTGAGCGCTCCGCTGGGTCGCCGGCGCTCTTTCGGCACCGGGATCTGCATGCGACCGGCGAGATAGGCGCCGGTCAGCGACTTCGGGCTGCGCGTCAGGCTCTCGGGCGTTCCGGCGTGCACGATGCGGCCGCCGGCCACGCCCGCGCCCGGTCCGAAGTCGATCACGTGATCGGCGGCGCGGATCGTCTCCTCGTCGTGCTCGACGACGACCACGGTGTTGCCGATGTCTCGCATCCGCTCGAGCGTCGTGAGCAGCCGCCGGTTGTCGCGCTGGTGCAGCCCGATCGAGGGCTCGTCGAGGATGTAGATCACGCCGGTGAGCTCGGAGCCGACCTGGCTGGCGAGGCGGATGCGCTGCGACTCGCCGCCGGAGAGCGAGGGCCCCGCGCGGTCGAGCGAGAGGTAGCCGAGCCCCACCGAGGCCAGGAACTCGAGCCGGCTGCGGATCTCCTTCAGGATCTCGGCAGCGATCTGGCGCGCGGCTCCCTCGAGCCGCAGCCCGGCGAAGAAGGCGACCGCGTCGTCCACGATGAGCGCGGAGATCTGCACGAGCGTCCGCTCTCCGACACGCACCGCGGCGCTCTCGGGGCGCATGCGCGAGCCCCTGCACTCCGAGCAGCGCGCGTCTCCGATCCACTGTCCGTACCACTGCTTCGCCCGCTCGGAGCTGCTCTCGCGGAAGCGGCGCTCGAGGCGCGGGATCGCGCCCTCCCAGGTCTGGTCGAAGCTCCCCTTGCCGGTCTTTCCCGACCAACGCACGCGGAAGCGACGCTCGCCGGTGCCGTGCAGCAGCTGCTCGCGCAGCCGCTTCGGAACCTCGCGCCACGCTTGCTTCGGGTCGATGCCGAGCTGGCGGACGATCTGCCCGCGGAAGCCGTGGGTCCAGCCCGTCTTCGCGGACACGTCGGAGCCCCAGGGTCGGATCGCGCCCGCGTCGAGAGACAGCGAAGCGTCCGGTATCACGAGCTCCGGGTCGATCTCGACGCGCGAGCCGAGGCCGTTGCAGGCCATGCACATGCCCTGCGGGCTGTTGAAGGAGAAGCTCTGCGGTGCGAGCTCGGGGAAGGACAGGGCGCAGGCCCCGCAGGCCATCTTCTCGGAGAATACGCGGTCCGAGTCGCTTCCGACCTGCGCGAAGAGCGCCCCTTCGCCGACGCGCAGCGCCGTCTCCACCGATCCGGTGAGGCGCCCTGCGAGCCCCGGGCGGACCACGATGCGGTCCACCACCACCTCGACGGTGTGCTTGCGCCGCTTGTCGAGCGCAGGGGTCTCCTCGGAGAGGCGGATCTCGCCGTCGACCCGCAGGCGCACGAAGCCCGAGCGGCGCAGCTCCGCGAGCAGCTCCCGGTGCTCGCCCTTGCGGTTCTCGAGCACGCGCGCGAGCAGCGTGAGCTTCGTCCCTTCCGGGAGTCCCGCGAGCTCGCGCGCGATCTGCTCGGCCGTCTGCCCCCGGACAGGGCGCTCGCAGCGGTGGCAGTGCTGGATCCCGACGCGTGCGTAGAGGATGCGCAGGTAGTCGGCGATCTCCGTGATCGTCCCGACCGTCGAACGCGGATTCGTCCCGGTGGTCTTCTGCTCGATCGAGATCGTCGGCGAGAGCCCGCGGATCGAGTCGTAGCGCGGCTTCTCCATCTGTCCGAGGAACTGGCGGGCATAGGCGGAGAGCGATTCGACGTAGCGCCGCTGGCCCTCGGCGTAGAGTGTGTCGAAGGCGAGCGAGGATTTTCCGGAGCCCGAGACGCCCGTCAGCACGACGAGCTTCTTCTTCGGGATGCGGACATCGATGCCGCGGAGATTGTGCTCCCGCGCTCCGCGGATCTGGATGTGATCGAGCTCCATGGGGGAGCCCTACCTTACTGGATTCCCGAGCGCCTCGCGGACACTCCGCGCGAGCTCGGCCGGGTGGTAGGGCTTGCGCAGGAAGACGTCGCCGCCGCGTCTTCCAAGCGCGCCCGCGGCGGCCTCGGAGGGGTGGCCGGAGACGAGCACCACGGGGACGCCGGGCCGCGCGCGCCGGAGCGCCTCGAGGACGTCGCCGTCGCCGTCCACCGGCGGCGCCCAGTCGAGCACGACGGCGCGGACGCCCGCGGCTTCCTCGCGCAGCCACGCGAGTGCATCGTCGCTCTCGGCCACGCAGATCGGCACGAAGCCCGCCCGGCGCAGCGTCTCGGCGGCCAGCTCGCGCGCGGCCTCGTCGTCGTCGACGATCAGCACCTTGGCGGCGCCGCCCATGGGCAGGCCCTCGCGGGGCGAGGCGGATGCCGAGAGCTCTGCGCGGACGGGGAGCAGCACCGAGAAGCGGCTGCCGCGCCCCGGTGCGCTCTGCACCTCGATGGCACCGTGGTGGCCGCGCACGATCCCGAGCACCGCCGCGAGTCCCAGCCCGCGCCCGGTGAACTTGGTCGAGAAGAAGGGGTCGAAGAGGCGCTCGCGGGTCTCGGCGTCCATGCCGTGCCCGGTGTCCTCGACCTCGATGCGGACGTAGCGCCCTTCCGGAAGCGTCTGGCCGAGGAAGCAGCGCGCGAGCGCCGCGCGGTCGAGATCGCTGGCACGCGTGCGCACCACGACCCTTGCGTTCTCCGGGCTCGCCTCGGCGGCGTTCGCGACCAGGTGACGCAACACCTGGGCGAGTGTCGCCGGGTCGCCGGCAACTGCGGGCAGGCCGCGCTCCAGCTCGAGCACGAGACTCACGCGACCCGCGGCGGTGCTCTCGAGCAGCGGAAACATGTCATCGGCGAGCTCCGAGAGCTCGATGGAGCGGAGCTCGAGCGTGCCTAGCCCCCCGTAATGGAGCATCTCGCCGGTGAGCGCAGCGGCGCGCAGCGCCGAAGAGCGAATGCGCTCGAGGCGCGTGCGCAGCGGTGAATCGCCGGGAAGGTCGAGCAGCGCGAGGCTCGCCTCGCCGAGGATCGGCGTCAGCAGGTTGTTGAAGTCGTGCGCGATCCCGCCCGCGAGTACGCCGAGGCTCTCGAACTTCCGGGTCTGCTGCATCCACGCGTCGAGCCGGCGCCGCTCCTCTACGGCGAGGATCTCGCGCGTGACGTCCCGGCACACGCAGACGACGCGGGTCTGACCGTCGGCCGCCCTGTAGCTCATGCCGCCACCCTGTAGCCAGCGCCAGGATCCGTCGCGGTGACGCACGCGGAAGAGGGTGCCGGCGCCGGCCGGCCGACGCGTCTCGACGCGGCGCAAGAAGGAGTCCGCGAGGCGCTCGACGTCGTCGGGGTGCAGCAGCGAGAAGGGCGTGGTGCCGATCAGCGCCTCGGGTCCGCAACCGAGGATCGCTTCGCAGGCCGGACCCACGAAGAGCACACGCCCCTCGGCGTCCAACTCTGCGACGAAATCGTGCAGCGACTCGAAGAGCACCCGGTAGCGCTCTTCGCTCTGGTGCAGCGCCTCGTTCTCGGCGCAGACGGCGGCCAGCTGGTCGCGCAGCGTTGCGAGCTCTGCGACCAGCTGGGCCGTCCTGCGTCCTGCGTCGTTCACGGCGCCCCCGCACAGGTTGCGGGCGCTCCGCGAACCGCGTGCCTCTTCCCCCCATCGCGAGACAGACCATTGTGAGGCCGGTCGCTACCTTTGCACAATCGGGTATTTCCCCAACAGCCCCTTGCAAGTGGCCCGCGCAGACGCGCTCGCTCGCACACAGACCGAGCGCTGCTCTCGGAGGGAGTGCGGAGATCCTCGAAGCGCGTCAGGAGAGCGCGATCGCGGAGGCGATCTGGAAGCGCGGTGAGGCGGCCGCCTCGCAGAGGCCCGTCGCCGGGTCGAAAGCCGCGGCCAGCACGCGCCCGTGGCTCCACCCGTCGGCGCGGTGCACGCGGTGCCCTCGCGCCTCGAGCGCGGCGAGCACCTGGGGGGGAATGCGCTCCTCGGCCACGACGACCCCAGGCTGGGCGCGTCGCGGGTAGAAGGAGCTCGGCGCGTGCTCGATGTGGAGCGTCGGCGCGTCGATCGCCTGCTGGAGCTCTCGCACCCCGAAGTCGACGCAGTCGAGAAAGAAATGCAGCGTCCACTGGTCCTGCTGGTCGCCTCCGGGGGTGCCGAAGGCGAGCAGGCGTCCGTCGGGAAGGCTTGCGAGAGAGGGCGAGAGCGTTGTTCGCGGCCGCTTGCCGGGTGCGAGCGAGTTCGGGTGATCGGGGTCGAGCACGAACATCTGGGCTCGCGTTCCCACGGGGAAGCCCAGGCCGGGCACGACCGGAGAAGTCGGGATCCATCCCCCGCTGGGAGTCGCGCTGACGAGATTTCCGTGGCGATCGACGGCGACGCATTGGGTCGTATCGGTGCGGCCGGCCTTCGAGCTTCGCTCGCCTGCGGCTCGCTGGGCGGCGGCTTCGCCGCCTCGTGCCGCCGCCCCGGCCTGCGGCTCGGCCGTGGTTGCTTGCTCGGTGTCGGGCCCGACGAGCGGCCAGCCCGCCGGAAGTCTGCCCACGCCGGGGCGGAGCTCGAGCGACGCCTGCTTCGGATCGACGAGCCGGCGCCTGGCGTCGGTGTACTCTGCGGAGAGCAGGCGCGCGAGCGGGATGTCGGCGAAGCGCGGATCGCCGTAACAGGCCTCCCGATCCGCGAACGCGAGCTTCGCGACCTCGATCCACAGATGCAGCGCGTCGGCGCTGCCGCGTCCCAGCGCCGCGAGGTCGAAGCCCTCGAGCAGCGCGAGCTGTTGCAGGAAGACGGGGCCCTGGCTCCAGGGCGGGCACTTCCAGACGCGCGCGCCGCGATAGTCGCGTGCCACCGGCTCCTCGATGCTGCCGGCGTAGCGCGCGAGGTCTTGCGCCGAGAGCAGGCCTGCGTGGGCAGCTCCGGTCGCATCGCGGATCGGCGTGCGCAGGAAGGACTCGATGCGCTCCGCGGCCGGCCCAGCGTAGAAGCGCTCGCGCGCCGCGCGGATCCGCGTCTCGCGCGAGCCGGTGGCCGCGCGCTCGGCGCGGGCGAGGTCAGCGAAGAATCCGGCGAGGTCCGCGTTCGCGAGCGGATCTCCGTCGGGCGGAACCGGCGAGTAGATGGCCGCGCTCGTCGGCCACTCGGCGCGGAAGCGCGGCTCCACGAATGCGAGCAGACCGCGCAGGAAGGGGTACATCGGAAAGCCCCGCGTCGCGAGACCACGCGCGGGTTCCAGCACCTCCTCGAGGCTGCGCGTTCCGAAGCGTTCGAGCAGCAGGCACCAGGCGTCGAGCGCCGCCGGGACCGTCGCTGCGAGGAACCCATCCGGAGGAATCAGCGCGATCCCGCGCTCGCGCATCGCGGCCAGGGTCGCCGCGGCGGGGGCCGGTCCCTGACCCGAGATCGCGTGGACGCGCTCCGAGGTCGCCTCGTAGAAGAGGATCGGGCACTCGCCCCCCGGCCCGTTCTGCGTCGGCTCGAGCACCTCGAGCGCGAAACCCATCGCACAGGCCGCGTCCGCGGCGTTGCCGCCCTCCGCGAGCATGCGCGCTCCGATCTCGGTCGCGAGATGATGACCGGCCGCCACCGCTCCGCCGCGGCCGCGCAGCGTCGGGCGGGTGGCGCTGGGCACCGGATCAGGAGGCCGCTGCGGCCGAAGTGTCGGCGACGATGATGCCTCCGGGATGCGCGTCGGTCGGCGTCTGGATCTGCAGCCGCGCGCGCACCGCATCGAGGGGCAGCGGCAGCAGCTCCTCCCAGGGCGTCATCGGCAGCGCCACCGCGCGGCGTCCGCGGCGCCAGGCCTGGAGCAGGTAGCGCTGCCAACGCAGCCCGGCCTTCGGGCCCACGCAGGCCGCCGCGATCACGATCGCTCCGACGCCGCGGTTGCGAGTCTGCGCGTAGGTGAACGCCAGGTTCGCCGC
Source organism: uncultured Spirochaetales bacterium (assembly GCA_964413375.1). Taxonomy (GTDB): domain Bacteria; phylum Myxococcota_A; class UBA9160; order UBA9160; family SMWR01; genus CAZUYC01. Next base: position 8,496 of record CAYPSI010000104.1, read on the forward strand.
CTCCCCGGCGATGTCCCGCCCGTAGCCGGTCACCACGTGCCAGAGGTCGTGCATGTCGCGCAGCCGGTCGAAGAACCAGCGCTGCTCGGCGTCGAGGACCTCGTCGGGATCGCGCACCGCTGCGGCGGCAGCGGCGAGGCCACCGGCCTCGAGCCTCTCCTCGCTCATGAAGTCGGCATAGGCGCGCCCGAGGCTCCCGGCCGGCAGTGCGGCGAGTCGAGTGCGGTCGGCGAGCGCATCGAGCAGCGAGGGCCGCGCGCCGAGCAGGTGGCGTCCTTCCGGGGTCGCGACGAAGCGCTGGTAGAGCCGCTCCCCGCTCCGGCCGGAGAGCGCGTGGATCAGCTCGAACACCTCTTCGGTGCGTTCCGGATCGGCGACGAGGCGACGCAGCGCCCGCCAGGCCCGTCGCCACTCGACGCGTCGCGGGTGTGCTGCGGCGGCCTCTGCGTTTCCCTGCACGAGTCCTCCCTGGGCGCGAGCGGTATTCTATGGCGCGATTGCCAACCTGCACAGGAGCCCCGGATGCCCGTTCACCCCCAGGCACTCGCCCTCGCCGAGCAGCTCGGTTCGGGTCTCGACATCACGAAGAACGACCTCGCCGAGATCCGCCGCACCCTCGACGAGACTTCGCGGCTCGGGCCGCGCCCCGACGTGGCCGTCGTGAAGGATCTCGAGATCCCCGGCCCGGCCGGCCCGATCCCGCTGAGGGTCTATCGACCGTCCGAGCGGACGGATCTGCCCGTGCTCGTGTATCTGCACGGCGGCGGGTGGGTGATCTGCAGCCTCGAGACGCACGACGTCAGCTGCCGCCAGCTCGCGAACGGCGCCGACTGCGTCGTGGTGTCGGTGGACTACCGGCTCGCCCCCGAGCATCGCTTCCCAGCCGCCCCGGAGGACTGTTACGCCGCACTCCGCTGGACGGCCCGGAACGCGGCGTCGCTCGGTGGGGATCCGCGGCGGCTCGCCATCGGGGGAGACAGCGCAGGCGGCAACCTGACGGCGGCGGTGTCGCTGATGGCGCGTGATCGCAAGGGGCCGCAGCTCTGCCACCAGCTCCTGATCTACCCGGTCACGGACCACGCCTTCGATACCGACTCGTACCGGGAGAATGCAGATGCGCCGATCCTCACCCGCGAGATGATGCAGGGCTTCTGGGGGCACTATCTCGCGCGCGACGAGGATGGGCTGCATCCCTACGCATCGCCGCTGCGCGCCGAGGACCTGTCCGGCCTCCCGCCGGCGCACCTGATCACGGCGGAGTACGACCCGCTGCGCGACGAGGGCGAGGCCTATGCGAGGCGCCTGGCCGTCGCGGGCGTGCCGGTGGTGCAGCGCCGCTACGACGGCATGATCCACGGCTTCTTCGGCTTCGGCGACTTCATCGACCTCGCGCGCGAGGCGGTGGACGACGTTGCGCGCGAACTGCGCCGCGGCTTCGACGCCGCACGCGGGTAGTGTGGCCCTCGCTCCGGCGCGCAAGCGGGAGCTACTGGCAAGGGTTCCGCTCTTTGCGGGCCTCGCGCCGCGCGAGCTCGAAGCACTCGCGGCGCTGACGCGCAGCCTCGCGCTGGTTCCCAGGGAGGAGCTCTTTCACAAGGGCGACCCGGGCACCCACGTCTACGCGCTGGCGGAAGGCACGCTGAAGATCGTCACCACCTCCGAGAGCGGCGACGACGTGGTCTTCAACGTCGTCGGCCCCGGTGAGCTGATCGGGGAGATCGCCGCTCTCTGCCAGTCCGAACGCACGGCGACGGTGGTTGCGCTCAGCGCTTGCGAGCTGCTGGCGATCGATCGCCGGGACCTCTTCGCCTTTCTGCGCTCCCACCCCGAGGCTTCGCTCGAGCTGATGGTGGTCCTCGCGCGCCGCGTGCGGACCCTCTCGGAGCTGGTCGAGGACACGCTCTTCCTGAACCTTCCGGTGCGCCTCGCCAAGAAACTCGTCGCCTACGCCGCGAGCCACGGTGAGCGCGAGCCCGGGGGTTTGCGGATCGGGATCAAGCTTTCGCAGGAGGAGTGGGGGGATCTGGTCGGAGCGACCCGCGAGAGCATCAACAAGCTGATGCGCGCGTGGACCGACCAGGGAACGATCCGGGTCGATCACGGCTTCGTCGTCATCCTGCGCATGGAAGCACTCGAGGAGCTGGCCAGCTCTTCGAGCGACTGACGCCGCGCGTCGGCGGCGGGCGGCCTAGCGGCCGGCCGTTGCGCTGACGAGCGGCGGGTTGGCCACTCGGGCCGCGGAGCTCGGCGCGGTGCTGAGGCCGAGCACGACCAGGGCGACTGCCCAGACACAGACCAGGGTGGCGAAGGCCGAGGCCAGGCGAGAGTCGTTGCGGAGGTTGCGGGCCATGTCGTTCTCCCTCGAAGTGCGTATCTCGATCACGTCCCCTTTATCGCACCGCCACCGCTCCCACTGCAGTGAACTGCTTCACACCCCCCCCGCCAAGGAATAAATCCGAGCAAGATCAGAGGTTTGCGACTTTGGGAGCGGCGCTGGGGGGCCGCCTGCAAGCGTCAGCGGCTCTCGATCGGGAGCCTCACCCGCACCCGGGTGCCCGCCCCCGGCTGCGACTCGAGCCGGATCTCGCCGGCATGGCTCTTCACGATCTGATACGCGATCCCGAGTCCGAGCCCGGTTCCGACACCGATCGGCTTGGTCGTGAAGAAGGGATCGAAGACCCGCTCGAGCAGCTCCGCTGCGATCCCGCAGCCGTCGTCCTCGACGAGAACGCCGACGAAGTCGCGGCCCTTCGAGGTGGCGATGCGGATCCTTCCGCCGTCGCTCACGGCCTGCTCGGCGTTCACGAGCAGGTTCAGGAAGACCTGCTTCAGCTCCTGGGGCGAGCAGCGCACGGGAGGCAGATCGACGTAGTTGCACTCCAGCGTGACCCGGCCGCGCAGGCGTGAGCTCAGCATGCGCAGCACCTCGTCGAGGAGCCGGTTCAGGTCCGTCGGCAGGCGCTCGCCGCTTCCGACGTGGGAGAAGCCGCGCACGCCCCGTACGATCTCCGCGGCGCGGTCCACGCCCTCGAGCGACTCCTCGATCAGCGCGTCGCCGTCCATCACGAGGTCGCGCAGCGCCGGCGTCTCGCCCGCCGCTTCGAGCTCGCTGCGCAGGGTCTTCCAGTGGCCTCGCAGCTGGGAGAGGTTCGAGCGCACGAATGCGATCGGGTTGTTGATCTCGTGGGCGATTCCGGCCGCGAGCTCCCCGACGGCCGCCATGCGCGCCGCGGTGATGGCGCGTTCGCGCAGCGCATCGACCTCGCGCAGATCGCGCAGGACCACGACGAGGCCGAGCTCGTTGCCCCGGCGGTCGCGCAGCTGCGAAGCGCCGACCCCCACCGGGATCGACGCGGCGAAAGGACGCAGCAGCCGGGCCGACACCTCCCGTCGCGCGCCGAGTGCGGGGGCGGGAGCTTCGAAGAGCGCCTCGAGATCGAAACCCTCGAGCTGCTCGCGAGAGCGGCCCGCGAGCCGGAGCAGCGCCGCGTTGGCGCGGCGGATGCGTCGGTCGGGCCGGACGAGGGCGACGCCGTCGGGGAGCGCCGCGAGGATCTCGTCCGCGAGCGAGCTCGGGGTGAGAAGCGAGTGTCCGTAGCGATGCACGAGCCAGACGCCGAGTGCGCCGAGGCACGCGAAGGCGGGGCTCCCGAGGCGCGGTACGGAAAGGTCGAGCAGCGGGAGGATCACGTCGGTGAGCGAGGTGACGAGCAATGGCGTCGCGACACCGACGACCACCCAGGGGCGTTGCCTGCGCTCCGAGGCCGACCCCGCCCGGCGAAGCCGGCGCACGAGCAGCGGAAATGCTGCCAGCACAGCGACCAGCGTGGCCGCGGTGTAGCCGGGAACCGCCGGTCCCAGGATCGGCTTCCAACCCCAGGGTGCCACCGTCGCATCGGCGACCATCGCGGCGCCGATCTCGTTGAGCAGGAGCAAGCCGGCGTTCGCCGCATAGAGCGCTGCGATCAGGCGCCGGGTACGGACACTGGTATCGCCCGCCAGCGCAGCGAAGAAGTGCAGGACCAGCGGGCCGAGGAAGATCCAGCCCGGCGCCGCCGCGCGCATCCACGCGATCGCCGCTTCGCGGCTCGCCACGAGGCAGCTGGCGACATCGCAGAGCGCCCACCACGCCGTTCCGAGGAAGATCACCGCGACGAGCCGCGCCGCCGGTCGCCCGGCCGCGCGCGCGGCCGTGAAGCCCGCGCAGGCGGCGCTCGTGAGGCAGGCCGCGGCCACCAGCAGCACGTAGGGGTGCATCGCGCGGGGTCTCCCCGGGCGGAATCGGCCGGTCGGGCGCGCGCCTTGATCGGGCCGTCGCAGCCTGGCCCGGATCCGACGGGCCTCTTCTCAGCGCGCTGATCCACTGGGTGCGGATCCGCTCGCGCGGCGTCAGACGAAGAGCTTGCTCAGCAGCTCGTAGAGACCGACGTAGGCCCCCGCCATCGCGCCGAAGGTCGTGAACACGAAGACGAGCATGCAGCGAAGCAGGCGATTGCTCCACCAGGCGCGCAGCGACGCGGCATCGTGGGACACGCGCTCGAGCTCGGCCACCAGCGGCGGGCGCAGCCAGGCCTCGACGAGGGCGAGCACGTGGCCGGCGCCGATCACGGGCGAGAGCACGGTGATGGGGGCGACGAAGAACGCCGAGGCGATCGTGAGCGGGTGGGCGAGTGCGACCGCAGCGCCGATGCTCGTCGGGAGCCCCGTCGCGACCACGTAGGCGCCGAGGCTCTGGCCCGCGACCTCGGGGCCGAGGCGCACCGCGATCCAGGCGAGCGAGCCCACGATCGCCGCGGGAATGCCCCAGCCGACCCAGCGCCAGACCGGAGAGACCGGCGGGATCGCCTCGAAGGCGGCGAGGTCGACGGCGCGCCGATCGCGCAGCGCCCGCTCCATCCCGGCGAGGTGGCCCGCGCCGACCACGGCGACGATCTTGCGCCCTTCGGTCGTGCGGATCCGCTCGGCGAGCCAGGCGTCGCGCTCGTCGATCAGCACGCGCTTGAGCTCCGGGAGGGCGCTGCCGAGCTCATCCATCAGCTCGCTCATCACGTCGCGGTCGCGCAAGCGCCGCAGGTCCTCTTCGCTGAGCTCCGGACGCTCGAAGAGCGACGCGGCGAGGATCCCCCCGAGCTGCGACTTGCGCCAGAAGGACATCGAGGCCCACGCGCGGCGCAGCGTGACGCGCACGTCGCGGTCGCAGAGCGCCACCGGGATCCCGAGCCGCTCGGCCGTCTGGCTCGCCTCGAGCATCTCGGCGCCCGGCATCACGCCGAGCCTGCCCCCGAGCCGGCGCTGGTAGCTCGAGAGCACGAGGTTCGCGAGCAGCGTCGCGAGGCGCTTGCTCCGGATCAGCTCGACGAGGTCGAGCGCCTCCCAGCGAACGCGCTCCGACAGCGCCTCGAAGCGCTGGGCATCCAGCTCGAGACAGACGGTGTCGGGACGCTCTTGCTCGATCACTTCGCGGACGAGATCCGCGGACTCGCGCGAGACGTGGGCCGTGCCGACCAGCACGATCTCGCGTCCGTCGATCTCGATGCGCCGAAGGTCCGCGGAATCGGCTGCTTCAATCGGCATCGCGAGAGGGTAGCCCAGGGCCAAAGGGTGGAACTCCGAGCGCGCCGCCGGGGATCGGCTCGCGTTCGGGCTTGCGAAGGTCCGAAGCCTGGGCGCGCAGTCGGGCGAGGTCTTCCTCGAGCGCGGTCCAGCCCGGACGCAGGCGCAACGCGTCGCGGTAGAAGCGCGCCGCGGCTCGCGAATGACCGAGCGCCTCGTGCGCGCGGGCGAGCCCGGCGTGCAGCGAGGCGTCCTTTGGCGCTTCCGCGACTGCAGCGCTCAGCGGGGCGAGCGCCTCCCGATGGCGACCGACGCGCACGAGCGCCAGGCCGAGATTCGCCTGCGCGCGCGCATGTCCCGGCTCGCGCTCGAGCGCGGTGCGATAGGCGAGGATCGCGTCGTCTACGTGCCCCTGCCGGAAGAGCGCGTCCCCGAGACCAACGCTCGGGTCGGCGCGCCGTGGCTCGATCTCGGCCGAGCGCCGGAAGTGGTACTCGGCCTCGACCAGGCGGCCGCGTTCGAGCAGCGCATGCGCCAGGCGGTGGTGCTCCATGAAGTTGGCGGGTGTCACCGCGACGGCGTGCGCATGCAGCGCCACCGCGTCGCGCCAGTGGCCGACCTGCACCCACGCCACCGCGCCCTGGGCCGCGAGCAACAGCGTCGCGACCGCCGCAAGCGCGCGGCGGCCCAGCAAGCGAAGCGCGCAGCGAGCCGCAGGCGAGCGGAGTCGATCGAACGTGTGGACCGCCTCCCAGGCCACGGCGAGCGCAAGACCTACGAGCGGGAGATACGTGTAGCGGTCCGCGCGCGCCTGTACGCCCACCTGCACGAGGCCCAGCGTCGGCGCGAGCGCCACCAGGAACCAGAGCCAGCCGACCGCGAGCCAGGGGGAGTGTCGGCGCCGCCAGAGCACCAGCGCCGTCAGGCCCGCGAGCGCGGCGCCCCAGGCGAGTGCGCGGCCCTCGGGCAGCGCGTCGAGCGGGTGCGGATAGAAGACCGCGAGGCCGCTCGGCCAGAAGGCGTCGCCGAGGTAGGCCCCGGTGGCATCCATCGCGTTCAGCACGCGGGTCGCGAGCGGGATGCGCACGGCCTGGCGCATCGCGCCGGAGTCGCCCTGCACGAGCAGGGTCACGACCCCTGCCGCGGCCGAGAGCGCGAAGAGCGGGAGCTTCTCGCGGAGCAGCACAGGCCAGCGATGGGCGCGCCCTCGCAGCTCCGCTCCCCGCTGCAGCCGTCCGAGCGGCCAGGCGTCGAGCAGCAGCAGCACGAAGGGGAAGGAGACCGCCACCGGCTTCGCGAGCAGCGAGAGCGCCTGGCACGCGAACACTCCCGAGTAGCGCAACGCGCCCGGCCGCTCGACGTAGCGCGCATAGGCGAGCAGTCCCAGCGCGAAGAAGAGGCCGGAGAGGGGGTCCTTGCGCGCGGCCGCCCAGGCCACCGACTCGACGTGCAGCGGGTGGAGCGCGAAGACACCGGCGACGAAGGCGCTGCGCCCGGTGGCGCCGGTGAGCCGAAGCAGCGCGAAGAAGAGCGCAAGGGCCGTGGCGGCGTGCAGCGCGACGTTGCCGAGCAGGAAGCCCGCCGCCCGCTCGCCCCAGAGCGCCCGATCGAGCTGCAGCGAGAGCGTCGTGAGCGGGATCCAGTTGGCGTTGAGCGTGGTTCCGAAGGCGAGTGTCACGGCCTCGCGGGCAGAATCCGGGCGCAGATTCTCGTTCCAGACGATGACCTGGAGATCGTCGTAGTCGACGAAGTCGTGCCCGAGGACCTGGAGGTAGACGGCGAAGGTGGCCACGACGAGGCCCGCCGCGACCGCCATCCGCTTCCGCATGCGCCCGAGGGTACCCGCAATACGCCCGGGTCGCGGGCTCGCGCGGCTCGCTAGCGAAGGCTCGGTCGCGTCTGGGCGGGGAGCGGCTCCGGCGCGGCCCGGCGCCGCGATGGCCGCAGCCGCAGGCCGGCGAGCGCGACGAGGACGCTCGAGTAGAGGAGCGGCGCAAGAAGATCCGCCTTCACGAGCCACAAGTAGTGGACGCTGGCCGCGCCCGCCGCGACCCACACGAGACGGTGGAGGGCCTTCCAGTGCCGGCCCAGCCGGCGCTGCGCCGCGCGCGTCGACGTCGCGGCGAGCGGCACGAGGCAGAGGAATGCGGTGAGCCCCGCGAAGACGTAGCGGCGCTCGCGCACATCCTCGGCGAGCGAGCGCCAGTCGAAGAGCTGATCGAGCCCGGTGTAGGTGAGGACGTGCAGGCAGGCCCAGCCGAAGGCGGCGAGACCGAAGCTGCGTCGCAGCGGGGCCAGCGCCGCAACGCCGAGGAGCCTGCGCGCGGGCGTCACCGCGAGGCAGAGCAGCAGGCAACGCAGCGCCCAGGTCCCGGTCGTGTGGAGCAGCTCCTCGATCGGGTTCGCACCGAGGTCGCCGGCGATGCCGGCCGCGCGCAGCCCGAGCAGCACGAGCGGTGCCACGACCGCGGCGATGGCCGCGGCCTGGAGCGCGCGTCGGAGGCGACCGCTGTCCACCGCGAGCCGCCTCAGAAGAACTTCCGCAGGTCCATGCCCGCGTAGAGTCCGGCCACCTCGTCGGCGTAGCCGTTGAAGGGGAGGGTGGGGCGCCGACCGAACTCGCCGATGCGCCGCTCGCGCTGCTGACTCCAGCGCGGATGGCTCACGTCGGGATTCACGTTCGAGTAGAAGCCGTACTCGCGCGGAGCCGACAGGTTCCACGAGGTCGGAGGCTGCGTCTCGACCAGCCGGATGCGCACGATCGACTTGATGCTCTTGAAGCCGTACTTCCAGGGCACCACGAGGCGCAGCGGCGCGCCGTTCTGGTTCGGGAGCGCCTGGCCATACATACCGACGGCGACCAGCGTCAGCGGGTGCATCGCTTCGTCGATGCGGAGCCCCTCGACGTAGGGCCAGTCGAGGACCTCGCGCTTCTGTCCGGGGAGATTCTCGCGGTCGAGGAGCGTCTCGAAGGCGACGAACTTCGCCCGCGAGCTAGGGTCGAAGCGCGCGAGCAGATCGCGAAGCGGGAACCCGACCCACGGGATCACCATGGACCATGCCTCGACGCAGCGCAGCCGGTAGACGCGCTCCTCGAGCGGGTGGGGTCGGAGCAGGTCTTCGAGCGGGACCACGCCGGGCTTCGCCAGCTCGCCTTCGATCGCCACCGACCACGGCCGGGTGCGCAGGCGCGCGGCGTTGCGCGCGGGGTCCTCCTTGTCCGTGCCGAGCTCGTAGAAGTTGTTGTAGCGGGTCGCGTCTGCGAAGGGCGTGCGCTCCTCGTCGGTCGAGAAGGGGCCCGGACGCACGTCGGGTAGGGCGGGCCCCGATGGGGGCTCCGCGCCACAGGCCAGCTGGGGCAACGCGACCGCTGCCAGCGCGACGCCGGCCGCCTGCAGCAGCTCGCGGCGCCGCAGGTAGAGCTGCGGATCGGTGATCTCGCGGCTCGGGATCGAAGCGGCTCTTCGCTGGCTCATGGCACCCCCTGCGACGGTTTACGGCGGCGGCTTGGGTTTGGATGCCGGAGCCCCCCTCGAGGCTCAACCCCGGGGTGCGCACGGGCGAAACGTATCCCGGGGCCTTCGCCGCAGCACCGGCTGGCCCCGAGGGGAGGGGAATGCGATGGCGCAGACCGAGATGCAGGTGACCCAGGAGGAGGCGCGTTTCCTCCGCCGTTTCTTCCGCCGGCAGGTGCTGCCGTGGATCCTGACGCTCGGCGCCGTCGCGGTCGTCGCCGCGCGCTGGGCGGTACCTGCCGCGGATCCGGGCCTCGAGCGGCGCGTCGCCGAGAGCCAGGTGGTGATGGAAGCGATCCGGGCCGAGAACGCCGCACTGCGCACGCAGCTCGAAGCGGTCGGCCAGCGGGTCCAGGCGGCCGTCGAGCGGCGCCTGACTGCGGCGGAAGGGCGCATCGCGGGCGTCGAGAAGCGCCCGACTTCCCGCGCGAACGACAGCTCCGGCGTCGGCGCCCGGGTCGCGCGCATCGAGGAGCGGCTCGCGAGCGCGGCCACCGCCCAGGACACGATCACGCGCTCGAACCTCGCGCGCCTCAAGGATCTCGAGGCGCGTTTGCTGAACATCGAAGGGCCTGGCGCGCTGGTTCCGGCGGCGCCGGCTCCGTAGCCAGAGGATCTCCGCTCGCCTTCGGCTCGCTGCGCGCAGGCCGACCTCGCGGTCGGCCCGCTTGCGACCGCAGGCCGACGTTCGGGTCGGCCCGCTTGCGATGCCGGCGGCCCGGCGCGGCTTGACCGGCGAGGGGCGGGTCCTACGCTATCGCTCATGAAGCGCGTCTTTCTCTTCGTCGTCACCAACATCGCGGTTCTGGTCGTGCTGAGCATCGCCGCGAGGCTCCTCGGCGTGGACCGCGTCCTCACCGAGCAGGGCCTGAACTATGGCGCGCTGCTCGGCTTCTGCGCGGTCTTCGGCATGGGAGGCAGCGTCATCTCGCTGCTGATCTCGAAGTGGATGGCGCTGCGCGCGACGGGTGCCCGGGTGATCGAGCAGGCGGGCAACGAACGGGAGGCCTGGCTGCTCCAGACGGTGAGTCACCAGGCCCAGGCGGCCGGGATCGGAATGCCGCAGGTTGCGATCTTCCCCTCCGACACCCCGAACGCGTTTGCGACCGGAGCGCGCCGCGACGCCGCGCTCGTCGCGGTGAGCGAGGGGCTCTTGCACCGGATGAAGCCCGACGAGGTCGAGGCGGTGCTCGGGCACGAGATCAGCCACATCGCGAACGGCGACATGGTGACCCTCACGCTGATCCAGGGCGTGGTCAACACCTTCGTGCTCTTCCTGTCGCGCCTCGTGGGCTACTGGGTCGATCGCGTGGTGCTGCGCAACGAGCGCGGTCACGGGATCGGCTTCTTCGTCACGACCCTCGTGGCCCAGGTGCTCTTCGGAATGCTCGCGAGCATCATCGTGATGTGGTTCTCGCGCCAGCGGGAGTTCCGCGCGGATGCAGGCGGCGCGCGCCTCTCCGGCCGCGACAAGATGATCGCGGCACTGGAGAAGCTGCGGGCGCAGTCGGACCCGGAGCCCCTTCCGGATGCGATGGCCGCCTTCGGGATTTCGGGCAAGAAGGCGGGGATCTCGCGCCTGTTCATGACCCACCCGCCCCTCGAGGAGCGGATCGAGCGGCTGCGTCTAGGCGCCTAGCTCGAGGCTCGGCCCCGTCGGGTTCTCAGGCCGGCGAAGCCGTGCCGCGGAGGCGGCCACGGTCTGCCTCGTAGGCGTCGAGTGCGCTCGCCAGGCGCGCGCGTGCGCGCTTCGAGATCGCACGCACCGCAGCGGCAGCCGCCTCGGGGTCGCGCGCCGCGAGCGCTGCGTCGAGTTCGCGAGCGACCTCCCCGAGCTCCGGATCGACGCTTCGGAAGTAGGGGCCGATCTCGCGCAACCCATCGATGATCGCGGGATGGAAGGTGTGCTGGAAGATCCGCAGCACGAGGTGGCCGCTCGCCTCCGCCGCGATCTCGACGAGGGCCTCCACGCGCAGGTGGAAGTCGAGCGCCGAGTGCTCGGGTGCGGAGAGCCCCGCCACCAGCGCGCGTGCGCGTGTGAGCGCAGCATCCGAGAGGCGTTCGACGGCGAGGGCCGCCGCTCCGGCCAGGAGCATGTCGTGAACGTCGAGGACCTCCTCGAGCACGCGCCGTTCGAGGCCGTCGCCGCCGCGGAGCAGGTCGTGGATCACCTCGATACTCGCCTCGTGCAGCGGTCGGACGAGCGCCCCGTCGCCGCGCCGGATCTCGACGAGGCCTAGCTGCTCGAGCTGCTTCAGCGCCTCGCGCACGGAGCCCCGGTTCACCTCCATGCGGCTCGCGAGCTCGCGTTCCGCCGGCAGACGCTGGCCCGGCTGGTAGCGCCCGCGCAGGATGTCCTTGCGCAGGCCGGCAGCGATGCGGTCGCTGTGGCGATGCTTGGGACGCGAGGCCACGGCCTGCTCCATTTCAGCGCTCGCCATCGTCGCCGAGCGAGGCTACTCCGGTCAGTACGAGCCGCACGAGCTCCCCCTGGCGACGGGTGTCCGTCTTCGCGAAGACCTGCTTCAGATGGCTGCGCGCGGTATGGATCGTGACGCCGCGGCGCCCGGCCACCTCCTCGAGGGAGTGTCCTTCGGCGAGCAGCCGCAACAGCTCGGCCTCGGCCGGCGTCAGGTCGTAGAGACCCTCGAGCACCTCGGTCGTCGAGATCTGGCTTCCTTCCGGATCGGCGACGAAGAGGATCGCGACGGCCTCGCCGAGGTTCGTTCCGGTCGGCGGCGCGAGCAAGGGCCCGACCATGGTGGCAAAGGAGCGCCGTCCGGAGGGTCGCACGACCGAGAGGGTCCTTCCGTAGGAACGGCCGTGCTGGGCGCGCGTCTGCACCGCTTCTGCGAGCAGCAGCTGGAAGGCCCCGTCCTGCTGCGAAGCGGCGAGCCGCGGACGCCCGTGCTCGAGTCGGATCCCGTCGTCGAGCGAGAGGATCTGGTCGGCGCTGCGGTTGGTGAAGACGGCGCGCGAGTCCTTGTCGAGCAGGATCACACCGGAGGGAAGGCGGTCCATCACCTCGCGCAGCGCCCGGCGCTCGTGGCGCGCCTCGCCGAAGCGACAGTGGATCAGATAGGCGCGCGCGAGGTGCGGTACGAGGAGATCGAGCAGCTCGAAGTCCGCCGGCCCGAGAGGTCGACAGCCTTCGCGCTGGTAGATCACCATGCCCGCGAGCGGGCGCGCCTGCTCGCTCGCGATCACGTGGCAGAGCGGCGGCTCGAGCGCCAGGCCCTGCGGCTTCATGTAAGCGCGGTAGAAGCTCGTCTTCTCGAAGTCGGCACCGGGATCGACCAGGTCGCTGGTGCGGACGAAGCTCTGCGCGACCGCGCGGCGGTCGATCGACGCCCACGGGAAGTCCTCGCTCGCGAGCTTGAGAAAGACCTCGTGATAGCGCTCGTCGAGATGGATGCGGAAGATCGGCCCCGCCTCGCGCGTGAAGGGGACGAAGGGAGCCGTGGAGTCGGAGCGGATGCGAAGCGAGAGCTGGATCGCGGCTTCCCCGAGGGCCTGCGAGAGCTCTTCGAGCGCGAGCTCCCAGCCTTCGGGATCCAGCGCCGCGTCATAGACGCGCTCCACGAGGCGAAGGACGAGTCCTTCACACCCCATCACATCACCCGCCGCAGCCCCCCCCGCCGCGGCCAGAGCCTGATTATAGGGATCCTTCTGAAACCGGGTGGCCCGCGGGGCTGCCGAGCTCTGCGATCGGGAGGAGAGGGGGCCCGCTCTGCCGAGCGGGCCCCCGAGGACGGACAGGACGCGATAGGGGCCGTCATCGCTGCGGATTCCGACGGCCCGCGAGGGGGGTCCCAGGGTTCCCTGGCGGGGTCCGGGTCTTGAATCGAGAGGTCCAGCCCACCCGATCCGTTCCCGCTCCTTCGTCACCCCGAGATCCGCCTCACCGCCTTGCAATAACAGGTTCTGGGGAGTCGAATCATCCCCCAAATGGGGGGGGCGCGGGTGCAAGGACGATTCGCGAGAGGAAACGGGGGCATTGAGATTTCCCTACGGCTATCCTCGTGACGGAAGGGGGAAACGTGAGTCAGCATCCGCTTCTCGATCTCGCCGCCGATCCGAAGGTGCGTCGCGCGGCCGACTTTCGCGCCGTGGCCGAGGGAATCACCGGCGCGGACCTCGCCCGGGCCTTCGAAGTGGAGGTGCGTTCCGCTCCGCATCGTCACGAAGGAGGGCGAAAGCACTTCGTCGCGTACAGCAAGCGTCTCGCCGCCGAGCGCAAGCCGGAGCGCGACGGCGAGCACCTCTCGATCGCACTGGTGGATCACTGCCGCCGCTCCGGGGCGGGCCTCGCGCTGCCCGAGAGCGGCGCAACGCTCGATGCCGTCGCTGCGCAGGTGGCGCTCCAGGCCACTGGCGAGGCTGCGGACGGAGCCAAGCGGGTCGACGTCGGACGCATCGATCTGCTCGGGCTCGGCTCGGGCGATCGCCTGGCGATCGCGCAGGTCCGCTACCTCGCGCCCAGTGCGACCCGCGCGGGTACGGGCGACACGCCTCTCGCGGCGGCGCTCGAGGCGCTCGCCCGCGCAGCGGTCGCAAGCGCGAACCGCGCCGAGCTCGCCAGTGAGATCGCCGAGGTCGGCGGCCGAGTCGTCTCCGAGGAGCCGCCGCTCGTCGCCGTGCTCGGGAGTCCGCGTTACTGGGAGCTGTGCCGCCGGCGCGAGGCGCAGAAGGGCGCTGCGTGGATCCATCAGCTCGAGCGCATCGCGCGCGAGCTGGAGGAGGCGAGCGGTATCTCGCTGCTCTTCCTCGCCTGCCGTGTCGAGGGCGATCCAGGCTGGGGCTATCCCGAAGGCTCGCCGGTGCTCGACGCACCGCCGCGCGTGCTGCCGGCCTGGGAGGTCTCGGCCGGCCGCGTTCGACCGAAGACACCGTCGCGGCCGAAGCCCGGGGCGCCCGTCGAGGTCCGCGTCGAGGCGGATCTCTCGCGGCCGATCCGGGACTACGCGGCGAGCGAGCGCTACCACTCCGGCGATCGCGTCTCGCACGCAAAGCTCGGGCTCGGAGTCGTCCAGGGCATCGTCGGCCCGTGCAAGATGGCCGTCCTCTTCGACGAACGGAAGGTCGTGCTCGTGCAGGATCGCCCGACGGGCGCCGCGACTTCGCCGGGCTTCTGAGAGCACCCCGGCCGCTGCCGGAGCGATAGGTGCCGGATGTGGTGGTCGAGTGCCGGGGCGTCGTCAAGCGCTTCGGCGCTCGGCTCGCGGTAGACGATCTCCAGCTCGAGATCCCGGCCGGGCTCTGCTTCGGGCTCCTCGGCCCGAACGGAGCCGGCAAGACGACGACCCTGCGCATGATCTACGGCGTGACGCCACCGAGCGTGGGGAGCGTGCGCGTCTTCGGACTCGACGTCGCTCGCGAGACCCGCGCGGTGCGCGCCCGCCTCGGCGTGACGCTCCAGGAGAACGCGCTGATCGAGCCGCTCTCGCCGGTCGAGAACCTGCGCGTCTTCGCCCGCTATCACCTGCTCTCGCGTGCAGAAACCGAGTTGCGCATCGAGGAGATCCTCGCTTTCCTCGATCTGCGTTCCCACGCCGCCGTGCCGGTGGAGAAGCTCTCGGGCGGCTTCAAGCGCAGGCTCGCGATCGGCCTCTCGCTCCTGAGCCGCCCCGAGCTGCTGATTCTCGACGAGCCGACGACGGGTCTCGATCCGGCCGTGCGCCTCGCGCTCTGGCAGCGCGTGCGCGAGCTGCGCGCCGCCGGAACCAGCGTGCTGCTGACGACGCATTACATGGACGAGGCGGAACGCCTGTGCGACCGGCTCGCGATCATGGCCGACGGACGGCTTCGCGCCGAAGGCGAGCCAGCGAGCCTGATCCGCGACACACTCGCCCGCGAGACTCTGGAGCTCGACCTTCCGGTCTCGGAGGAGGCGTCGCTCCTCGGCGATCTCGCCCGCCTGCCGCGCATGCGCAGCGGGCGGCGGCTCGCGCTCTACGTGGACGACGCCGGCGCGCTGCTCGAGACGCTGCGCCACCGCCTGCCGGGAGCACCCGGAGTGCAGCACGGCGCGATCGTGCGGCCAACGAACCTCGAAGACGTCTTCCTTCGCCTCACGGGGGATCGGCTCGAGGCGGGCGATCCGGACGACGCGCAGGGGCTCGCATGAGGGTCTCGCCGCGGCACGCGCTCGCCGTCTGGCACCGCAACTTCGCGATGTATCGCCGCACCTGGAAGCTCAACCTGCTGCCGAACTTCTTCGAGCCGCTCCTCTACCTGCTCTCGATCGGACTCGGCGTTGGCGCCTACGTCGACCAGATGGGAGGCACCTCCTACGTGGCCTTCCTTGCGCCCGGCCTCGTCGCCGTCTCGGCGATGAACGGTGCGAGCTTCGAGGTCACCTACAACGCCTTCGTGCGGCTCAAGTTCGAGAAGACCTACGAGTCGATGCTGACGACTCCGGTGCAGCCCGAGGATCTCCTCGCGGGCGAGGTGCTCTGGGCGGTGACGCGCGCCTCGATCTACGGCGGCTGCTTCTTCCTGGTGGTCGCGGCGGTGGGGCTGGCCCCGCTTCCGCACGCGCTCTGGGCCCTTCCGGTGATTCCGCTCACCGGACTCGTCTTCGCGGCACTCGGGATCGCCTTCGCACTCCGGATCCCGACGATCGATCTCTTCAGCTTCTACTTTACGCTCTTCCTGACGCCGCTCTTCCTCTTCTCCGACGTGTTCTTCCCGTTGGAGGAGCGGCTCACCGGGCGCTGGCTCGTGCTGGCGGAGGCGCTGCCGCTGCTGCACCCGGTGCGGATGATGCGCGCCGCCTTCCACGGCGAGGCGAGCCCCGTGCTGCTCTGGGACCTGCTCTACATCTTCGCGCTCAGCGCCGCGCTGCTCGCGCTCGCCTCACGCTTCATCCGCCGCCGCCTCGAGAATGCCGATTAGCGCCCCGTCCGCGCCGCCGAAGGCTCAGAGCAGGCCGCGCGCCTCGGCGGCCCTGCGGATTCCGTCCTTCCAATGCACGCGGCAGGGTCCGGCGATGGCGCGCCGCCGGCTCACGTCCGCGACGAGGCCGCGCTGCGTTCCGGGAACGGGACGCGTCTCGACGCGGGCCGGGCGGCCGAGGAGTTTGCCCATCGCCGCGCACCACTGCTGCACCGTCACGACCTCGTCGCCGGCCCAGTTCACGATCGTCGCCGGGACGCTCGCTGCGCCGAGCAGCGGCTCGAGCTGCGCCAGGATGTCGTCGTCGTGGATCGGCTGGTAGGGGGCCGGGTCCCAGCGCGCGGAGACGCTTCGATCGGTCGCGATCGCGTCGAGATGGAAGATGGGGAGACCGCCCCCCGGTCCGTAGGCGGCATTCATCCGCGCGATCACGACCGGGAGCCCGAGCAGCCGCGCCGAGGTCCGCGCAACGGCCTCCTGCGCGATCTTCGAGATCGAGTAGGTCGGGGAGTGGACGGAGTGCGCATCGCCGAGCGGGCTCGTCTCGGCGTAGGCGTGGAGCGGATCCTCGACCGGCCGGTACACGGCGTGGGTCGACATCACCAGCACCGCGCTGGCGCGCCGGCAGTGCTGGAGCAGGAGCCCCGTCGCTTCAGCATTCGCGCGGATTGCGGCGTCGAAATCCTCCGCCGGAGCCTGGAAGGCCGCGAGATGGAGCAGGGTGTCGAAATCCTCCGGGATGCCCTCGAAGCTCCCGGTCGTGAGGTCGCAGCTTCGGGCGACGATGCCCGCCGCCTCGACCGCCTCACGCGAGCCAGGCGCGCGGAAGCGTGCGATCCCCCACACCTCGTTGTCCTGCGCGAGCGCACGCGCGAGCGGGAACGCGATCTGGCCCGCGGGGCCCGTCACCAGGATCTTCCGGTCGCGCAGCATCACGCCTCCCTTGGGCCAGTAGCGCCGGAGAGCTGGTATCGTAGCAGCGCAATGGCCACGGAATGCGACTTCGATCCGCTCGACCTTTCGCAGGGCGTCCCGCACGAGGGATACCGCCGGCTGCGCGCCGAGGCGCCGGTGTGCCGCACGCCGTCGGGGGCGTGGTTCCTGAGCCGTCGCGACGACGTGCTCGCGGCGACGCGCGACGTCCACTCCTACCGCGCGAACTTCCGCGATCCCGGTGTCGTCGTCCCCGACGAGGAGATGCTGATCAGCGAGATCCCCGAGCCGCGCCACGGCAAGGTACGTCGCGTCGTGAACTCCGCGGTGGCGGCGCATCGGATCGGCGAGATCGGGAGCTTCGTGCGCGATCTCGCCGATCGGCTGCTCGACGAGCTGCTGCCCGCCGGCCGCATCGAGCTCGTCGCGCAGTTCATCATGCCGATCCCGAACTCGGCGATCGGCGTCCTGCTCGGCGTCCCGATCGACGACCATCCGCTCTGGGCCGGCTGGTCGGACGACGTCGTGCTCGGCGATTATGCCCGGCGCAACCGCAGCGAGCGCGGCGAGGGCCTCGCCGGTGCGCATCCCGAGTTCACCGGCTACATCGATGCCCGGATCGCCGAGCGCAGGAACGCTTCGGCGGAGTCCCCGGATTTCATCACGCGCCTGCTCCAGACCGAGATCGACGGCTACCGGATGAGCGACGTCGAGCTCCGCACCTTTTTGGCCTTCCTGCTGATCTCGGGCAACGAGACCACCCGTCACCTGCTCGCGAACGCGGCGCACACGCTGGCGAGCCGCCCGGACCTCTACGCGCAGCTGCGGGCCGAGCCCTCGCTCGTCCCGAACGCGATCGAGGAGTCGCTGCGTATGGATCCGCCGGTGGTCTACCTGCTGCGCGAATGCTGCGCGGACGTCGAGATCGGCGGGCTCGTGATCCGGCGCGGCGAGAAAGTCGCCTTCGGCCTCGCCTCGGCGAACCGCGACGAGCGTCACTACGAGCAGGCGGACGCCTTCCGCCTCGATCGGCCGCGGCCGAGCGATCACCTGGCCTTCGGCGGAGGCCCGCACGTCTGCCCGGGCTCGGCGCTCGCGCGCCTCGAGGGGCGGACGGTGCTCGAGGTGCTGTGCCGGCGCGTGGCTTCCTTCGAGCTCGATCCCTCGTTCCGCTGGAAGAAGGTGCGGACCTTCTGGGCCAACGGCCCCGAGGCGCTGCCGGTGGACTGCGTTCCGGCCTGAGCGCAAGCGCAGCGAGCCATAGGCGAGCGAAGTTCATCTGGCGCGGCCGCTCAGCCGAGCTCCACCAGCACCGGCGCGTGGTCGGAGGGCGTGAGGTCGTCCCTCTTCTTGCGCCACTCGCGATCGATCGACACGTGGGTCGTCTGCGCGGCCGTGGCAGGCGTTCCGAGCAGGAAGTCGATGCGCAGGCCCCGGCGCTGGTGGAAGGCGCCGCCGCGATAGTCCCACCAGGAGTAGGCCTCTTCGCCCGGATGCAGCCGGCGGAAGAGGTCGACGAAGCCGGCCGCGAGGAGGCGCGCGAAGCGGGCGCGCTCCGCGTCGGTGTGGAAGATCGAGCCCTGCAGCAGCTCTTCGTTCCAGCTGTCGATCGGCTCCGGGCAGACGTTGAAATCCCCGCACACGATCGCAGGTCGCTGGCTCGTGCCCTTGGCTTCCAGGTGTTCCGCCAGCGCGTCGAGCCACGCGAGCTTGCGCGGGAAGTCCCCGTGCTCCGTGTGCTTCCCGTTCGGGCAATAGAGCGTCGTGAACTCGAGCTCTCCGGCGCGCACCGAGAGCAGCCGTGCGCCGAAATCCTGCTGGCCCGGGAGACCGCGCTGCAACAGTTCCACGGGCTCGCGGGAGAGCACCGCCACGCCGTTCCAGCTCTTCTGACCATGCGTCGTCGCGTGGTAGCCCTCGGCCTGGATGGCGTCGTGCGGGAACTGCTCGTCGGTGAGCTTCAGCTCCTGGAGTCCCACCAGGTCCGGCTTGCGCTCGCGTAGCCACAGCCGCACGAACTCGATCCGCGCGCGAAGCCCGTTCACATTCCAGGTCGCAACCCGCATCCGCGCCACTCTAGCGCGCGGGCGTGCGCTAGAGCTCCACGCGGAGCAGACCCGGCAGCTCTCCCGCACGCGGTGTGCGCAGGCTTCCGATCACGGCGGCGCGCAGGTCGCCGGCGTCGTGGAGGGCTTGCAGCGCCTCGGCCTTGCGCTCGGGCGCGACGCCGAAGAGCAGGCCGCCAGAGGTCTGCGGATCGAAGAGCAGCTCGAGCCCGAGATCGCCCGCCGCGGCCGGATCCACGCTGAGCGCGGCGGCCGATCGCATGTTCTGCGCATGGAAGGTGCTGCGCACGCCGCGGGCGAGGAGCCCGAGGGCGCCCGTGAGTGCCGGAAGCGCCCGCAGCCGGAGCTCCGCCACCAGGCCGCTCGCGCGCGCGAGCTCGGACGCGTGGCCGCCGAGCCCGAAGCCGCTGACGTCGGTGGCGGCCGTCGCCCCGCAGCTGCGCGCCACGCGCGCGGCAAGGGCATTCGCGCGCAGCATCGAGGCCTGCGCCTCGAGCACCCACGCGCCCTGCGCGAGCCCGCGCATGTCCGCCGCGAGCACGACGCCGGTGCCGAGCGGCTTCGTGAGCACGAGCTCGTCGCCCGGTCGGGCGGCGGCGAGCGAGAGCGGCGGCTCGCTCGCTTCGAGTCGCCCCATCACCGTGAGCCCGACGAAGAGCTCGCTTCCGACGGTCGTGTGCCCGCCGACGAGCGAGATGCCGAGCGGGTCGAAGGCCGCGCGGATGCCCGCCAGCACCTGATGGAGCGTCTCCTCGGCGCGCGCCGCGTCGCGCTCGGGAACGGTCACGAGTGCCAGCGCGTGGCGCGGGCGACCGCCCTTCGCGTAGACGTCGCTCGCGGCGTTCACCGCCGCGACGCGTCCGACGAGCCAGGGGTCGTCCGTGAAGGCCCGGAAGGCGTCGACCGTGGCGAGGAGCAGGCCGCCGTCCACCTCGCGCAGCGCGGCCGCGTCGTCGGGTGTGTCGAGGCCCAGCACCACGCTCGGGTCGGCCGGCCCGCGCGGCAGCCGCGCGAGCCCGCGCGCGAGCTCGGTCGGGCCGAGCTTCGCGGCGCAGCCGCCGCATTCCATGGCCTCGGCCCCGAGCGCCATGCCCGCGGAGTCCGGGAAGTGCGCCGCGACGGCGCCGTCTGCTTCGAGCACGCGGAAGCGTTCGACGAAGCGGCGGTCGATGCGGTCCTTCCAGCGCCACACCCAGCCCCCGGCGAAGGCGATGCCGCGCTTCGCGCCGAGCGCGCGGCGATCGCCGAGGTTGAGCAGCGCCAGAAAGTCGCGCTGAGGGCGGTAGCGGCGTAGCCGCCCGCCCTCCATCCGGGCGCGCAGGTTCGCGGCCAGGATCGGGCCTTCGCGAACCGCATAGACGCCCGCGCGCGGCACCCAGGGATGTTCCTCGAGCGCGGCGCAGTCGCCGGCCGCGAAGAGACCTTCGCAGTCCGCGACCTCGAGCGTTTCGCCCACTCGCGCGAAGCCGCGCTCGTCGCGCGGGAGATCCGACGCCTCGAGCAGGGGGGTCGGCGCGGCGCCCGTCGCCCAGACGACGAGGTCGGCCGCCCGCCCGTGCAGATCGCCCTCGAGGCGCACGCGGTCCTTCTCGACACCGACGACCCGCGCAGCGAGCTCGAGCTCGATGCCACGCCGGGCGGCCTCGCGGCGCAGGCGCCGGACGAGCCCTGCCGACTGCCCCGGGGCCGGCTCCGCGGCATCGCCGAAGAGACAGATCTCCGCGCGCACGCCGCCCGCGCGCAGCCGCGCCTCGAGGCAGAATGCGAGCTCGACGCCCGCGACCCCGGCTCCGACGATCGCGACGCGCAGCGGTCCCACGTGGCGCGCCAGCCCGGCGCGAGCCAGCTGAGCCTCGAGTTGCCGCACGAACGCTCCGATCGGGCGCGTCGCGAGCGCGTGCTCGCGGACGCCGGGTACCTCGAGTCCGCGAACCGTCGAGCCCACGTCCAGGCTCGCGACGTCGTAGCCAAGCGCGGGCCGCCCCTCGATCTCGATCCGCCTCGCCCGAGGATCGACCCGCAGCGCCGGCGCCACGACGACCCGCGCGCCGGCGCGCCGCGCGAGAGGCACCAGGTCGATCGACGCATCGGCGATGGAGTAATCGCCGGCGATGCAACCCGGAACCATGCCCGAGTAGAGCGCCTCGGGAGCATCGACGACGAGCACGACCCGGACACCGGGGATGGGTCGCATCGCAATGCGGCGCAGGACCTGAACGTGCGCGTGTCCGCCGCCCACGAGGACGAGATCGGCGCGGAGCTCGGGCCTCACGCGCGCCATCGCAGCACCTCCCGCGTGCGAAGTCAAACCCGCAAGGCGCGCGATGCGATGGTTGCGGCGGGAGTCCCAGGCTCGAAGCGCTGGCGCGCTGCCATCGCGCGGAGAGTCGCCCCAGCCGAGGGGCGGCCGGGAAGGGGGCGATCCGCGCGCGCACGCCTTATCCTGGGGATCTCGCGGAGGAAGCGATGCCGCTGATGCATTTCGGGAGACACGAGCTTCAGCTACCGACGCCGGCGCAGGCGCTGCCCGGGCGGACCACCCGCATGCGCGTGGCCGAGAAGCATGCGGTGCTCGGGACGCGCCTGGAAGCTCCCTTTCCGGAGGGGCTCGAGCGCGCGGTCTTCGGCATGGGCTGCTTCTGGGGAGCGGAGAAGCGCTACTGGCAGGCTCCCGGCGTCTACTCGACGGCGGTGGGCTACGCCGGCGGTCCCACCCCGAACCCCAGCTACGAGGAGGTGTGCAGCGGGCGCAGCGGCCATAGCGAGGTGGTGCTCGTGGTCTTCGACCCGAAGCACACCGACTACGCCGCGCAGCTGCGCCTCTTCTGGGAGGCGCACGATCCGACGCAGGGCATGCGGCAGGGCAACGACGTGGGCACGCAGTACCGTTCGGCGATCTACACTACCAGCGCCGCGCAGCGCGAGGCGGCACTGGCCTCCCGCGACCTGTACCAGGCGCGCCTGCTGGCCGCGGGCCACGGGCCCATTACGAGCGAGATCGCCGACCTGCCCGAGTTCTACTACGCCGAGGATTACCACCAGCAGTACCTCGCGAAGAACCCGGGCGGCTACTGCGGGCTCGCGGGCACCGGCGTCTGCTACACCTGAGGCGGTCGCGGTCCCGAGGAGGGCCTGACGATGGCGCTCGTCTCCTACGCAGGCTCGCAGATTCCGGTGCGCGACGACCTCGTCGCCGCGCACGAGCGTGCTTTCGCGCGCCTGGCCTCGGCCGGCACCTGGTGGACAGGCGCCGAGCGCGTGGCGATCGCCGCGGCGGTGCGCGAGGCCCGGCGCTGCCGGGTGTGCCAGGACCGGAAGGGCGCGCTCTCTGCGCGCGCGGTTGCCGGCGAGCACGACGGAGCGCGCGGGCCGCTGCCCTCGTTGGCCATCGACGCGGCGCATCGCATCGCCAGCGATCCGGCGCGTCTGACGCGCAAGTGGGTCGAAGGCCTGCTCACCAGCGGGCTCGGCGAAGGCCGCTATGTCGAGCTCGTCGGCGTCGTAGCGACGATCGTCTGCATCGACGCCTTCTGCCGCGGCATCGGGGCGCCTCCGCATCCGCTGCCACTCGCGCAACCCGGAGAGCCGCAACGCTATCGCCCGAAGGCAGCGCGCCGGGAGGAGGCCTGGGTCGCGATGCTGCCGCCGGGCCGACCGACGGGCTCCGAGTCGGATCTCTGGGGTGGGCGCACCGGCAACGTGCTCCGGGCGCTCTCGCTCGTCCCCGACGAGGTGCGCGGGCTCCAGGATCTCTCGCAGGCCCACTATCTCGGGATTGCCGAGATGAGCGACCTGACGCGCGGGTGCGGCAAGCTCGACCGCCGCCAGGTCGAGCTGCTCGCGGGTCGGGTCTCGGCACTGCGCGAGTGCTTCTACTGAACGACGGCCCACGCGCTGCTGCTCCGGGCGAGCAGCGAGATCGCCGGTGCCGAGGTGGACGTGCGCGCGGTGATGGATCCGAAGGCCGCGAGCGGCGTCGCCCACGGCGAGCAGCTGCTCGCCTTCGCGGACGCGCTCGTCGGCGAGGACGACGCCGCGCTCGATGGCGCGCGCGAGGCGCTCGGCGCGGCGTTCGGCCCCGAGGGCGTCGTCGACGCGGCCGCGGTCGCCTCGAACTTCGAGCGCATGGTGCGGATCGCCGACGGGACGGGGATCCCGCTCGACGCGCCGGTCCGCCTGGTGGCGGCCGATCTGCCCGACGAGCTCGAGATCAGATCCTTCGGCTCGGCCGCCAACACCCCCGCGCCGAGCTTCGCGCAGCGCGCGCTCTCGCGCGCCGTGCAGCCCTTCGCGCACGCGCTGTTGCGTCGGGTATTTCGACGCTCCAGCAGATAGGATGCAGCGCATGGATCTCTCCGAGAAGCACCGCAGCTGGCTGATCCGCGAGCAGGTGATCGCCCCGGCCGCGATCAACTTCGTGCTGAATGCCGGGATCGCGTGGCTCCTCTTCCGAGGGCGCGGAGTCGTCCCGCTCTGGGGCGAGGGCGGCATCGCGGTGGACGCGCTGGCGACGCTCTTCCTGCTCCCCTTCTGCACCTGCCTGATCGTGACGCCGCTGGTGCGGCGCGCGGTGGCAGCCGGCAAGGTGCCGCCGCTCGACGCGGCGATCGGGCTTCCGCAGGCCATCGAGCGCCTCCCGCGCGCACTCCTCGCGAGGGCAGCAGCGCTCGGTCTCGGCGGCGTCGTCGCCGGTGCGCCCGTCGTGCTCGGCGCGGTCGCGGTGGCGGGTGGCGAGCTCACGGTTCCGACGCTCGTGCTCTCGAAGGGCGTCACCACGGGCGTGCTCGCGGCGTTCGTCGGCCCGATGATCGCGCTGCGAGCCCTCGCCGAGCCGGCGGGCCCAAAGACCCGCTAGCGGCGCTCGCGGACCGCGGCCGCTCCCGGTAAGCTCGCCGCCTCTCCGTGGACGACTGGCGGCCCACCCTCGATGAGCTGGAGCGACGACGCGCCGTCGCGCGCGCGATGGGCGGTCCCGAGCGCGTCCTGCGCCTGATCACGCAGCGCGGAAAGCTCGACGCTCGGGCGAGGCTCGACCGGCTCTTCGACCCCGGGACCTTTGTCGAGATCGGGCCGCTCGTCGGCGGGAGCGCGGTCCCGGCCGACGCGCTCG
The DNA here is from genome assembly GCA_964413375.1 of uncultured Spirochaetales bacterium. Lineage (GTDB taxonomy): Bacteria > Myxococcota_A > UBA9160 > UBA9160 > SMWR01 > CAZUYC01. Next base: position 32,570 of record CAYPSI010000104.1, read on the forward strand.
TGGCGGGCTTCGGTCGGGTCGAGGGTCGCACGACCCTCGCCGCTGCCGAGGACTTCTCGGTGCTCGGCGGCTCGATCGGCTCCGGGTCGATGGCCAAGCGCGTCCGGATCTGCCAGCTCGCGCTCCAGGAGCGGGTACCGCTCGTCTTCATGCTCGACGGTGCCGGCCACCGTCTGACCGAGACGGGTGCGGGCGGGGTCCGGACGCCGAGCGACCTGGGGCTGCTCGCAGACCTCTCCGGGAACGTGCCGATGGTGTGCCTCGTGCTCGGCGCCTCCGCCGGCCACGGGGCGCTCACCTCGCCGCTCTCGGACTTCACCGTGATGAGCGAGAGTGCCGCGATGTTCACCGGCGGTCCGCCGCTCGTGCAGGCGGCACTCGGTCAGAAGGTGAGCAAGCAAGAGCTCGGGGGTCCGCAGGTCTGCGCGGAAATCGCGGGTACCGCGCACAACGTCGTGAAGGACGACGCCGAGGCCATCGCGCTCGCGCGTCGCTATTTGTCTTTTTTTCCATGCAACCGCCTGGAGGCTGCGCCGCGGCGCGAAGGGCCGGATGCCGGACCCCGGCGGCTCGACGACATCCTCGAGATCGTGCCGATGAACGACCGCCGGCCCTACGACATGCACCGCGTGATCGAGCGGCTCGTGGATGCGGGCGACACCCTCGAGATCCAGCCGCGCTACGGCGCGTCGCTGATCTGCGCCCTCGCCTGGGTCGGCGGGCAGGCCTGTGCGCTCGTCGCCAACGATCCGTCGGTGCGCTCGGGCTCGGTCGACAGCGCGGCCGCGATCAAGGCGATGGACTTCCTCGAGACCGCCGGGAGCTTCAACCTCCCGGTAATCTTCCTGGCCGACAATCCCGGCGTGATGGCCGGCAAGAAGGCCGAGCGCGAGGGGATCCTCAAGTGGGCCGGGAAGATGTTCCGCGCGGAGCGGCGCCTGCGCGTGCCGAAGATCCACGTGACGCTGCGCAAGGCCTTCGGCTTCGGCTCGACCACCATGGCGCAGAACCCCTTCGACCACCAGACGCTGAGCTTCTCGTTTCCGTCGCTCGTGATGAGCTCGATGCCGGCCGGCCCGGGCGGGCAGAGCGCGAAGCTCGACGCGCAGGCGCAGGCACGCGTCGAGAGCGAGCAGCGGGAGGGGCCGTGGCGCCTTGCCGCCGGCATGGCGACCGACGACGTGATCGACCCGCGGGAGCTGCGCAATGCGATCCTCGGCGGTCTCGCGCTTGCGGCCGAGCGGATCCGTCGGCCCGTGGGGGAGCGAGACTGGCCCTCGGGGATATGAACAGGCCCTCCGGGATCTGAGGAGGATGCGAAAGATGCCGCAGCTGTCCTTCGTGGCTGTCGCCGCGCTCGTCGCGATGTCGCTCTTCGGGTGCGCGGGCCGACGCCCGTCGACGCTCGGCGTCAG
>CAYPSI010000105.1:0-5684 GCA_964413375.1 uncultured Spirochaetales bacterium
AGGCGCTCCTGTGGGGGGCGGCGGTGGCGCTCGCGCGGCGGGTCGCGGGCGAGGAGCTTCCCGTCTGGGAGTGCGCCGATCGGATCGCGGCCGAGGCCGCGAGTGCGATCGGGGCGGTGGCGGGCGCCGGCGGGAGCGAGCGTAGCGAGTCCGATGCGTTGGAGGCTGCGGGTGCGGGGCCGGACGACTCGGCGGCGACGCCCGGCGAGGGGACCGAATCGGGTCTGCGCGGCGAGGCGTTCCCGACGCTCGCCTGGGCACCCGTCGCCGGCTCGCTCCCCGGACGGATCGTGGCGCTCGCGCGCGACCTCGACGGTTGCGGGCCGCGCGAGATCGAGCGGCGACTGCGCGCGGCCGTTGCGTTCCTCCAGTCGGCCGACCTCGCAACCGGCCGTCTGCTGCGCCAGGTGGTGGACCGAAGTCTCTACCGCGAGCTCGGCTTCGAGAGCCTCGCCCGCTACGTCGAGGAGCGGCTCGACCTCGCTCCCCGCACGGCTCGCTCGCTCGTGTCTCTCGCCCGCGGCGCGGGGCGCGCCCCGGCAGTGGCCGATGCGTTCCGCGCCGGACGCCTCCACGCACTCCAGGCGCACGCGATCGCGCGCGCGCTCCGCGCCGATGACGTGGACGAGGCGGCCACCGCGACCCACGCGCGAGACTGGGTCGAGCGGGCGCGGCGGGTGACGCTGCGACGGCTCGAGGAGGACGCAGAGGCCGTGCCCCGAAGCGAGATCGCCTTCCGGGCACCCGAAGCGGTGGCGCGCTTCTTCCTCGCGATGGTTTCGCGCGCGGGATCGCTCGAGCGGCTGCTCGCTCACGCGATCGCGACCTGGGTCCAGCTCGGCGAGCAGTTCGACGATTACGCGGACTTCGAACGCGACGGCTACCGCTGCACCGTGCCCGGCTGCACGGGGCGGCGCGAGCTCCAGAGCCATCACGTCCGCTTCCGCTCGGCGGGCGGTCCAGACGAGGCCTCGAACCGCACGACGCTGTGCGCATTCCACCACCAGCGCTGCGTGCACGGCGTAGGCGACCCGAAGGGCCGAGCCGTGCGCATCCGCGGGCGCGCGCCGGGCGCGCTCGTCTTCGAGCTCGGGCCGGAGCCGGCGGAGCGCTTCGCGTCGGGAGACCTGCGCCTGCCCGGGCAGAGCGGGTGAGGTGCCCCCAAAAGGCTTGTGAGCTATGCGAAGGCCTGCGCCTCGAGACGGTCCTGCCCCGCTGCAGCGCGGTCGCGGCCGGTGAAGGAGATGCGGCGCACCGCCGCGCGCGGGATGCGGCGCACGTCCACGCTGCGGCGCAGCCAGAGCTCGAGGTCTGCCTCGCCGAGGTTCGAGACGAAGCCCTCGACGTGCGAGCCGTCGGCGAGCTCGAGCGTCACGTCGCCGCGGTAGTGGAACGCGGCGGCGAGCGATTCCGGCGTCGCGTCGAGCGCGTCGCCATGGGAGGCTGCGGGCGTTGCGGCCGGAGCAAGCGGCGCGACGTGCCGCGCTCCCTCGCGCCCGGTCGTGCGCGCCGCGGCAGCCGACGGCAGGCGCGGGCCGAAGAAGAACGCGCGGGCCATCGCGGTGAGTCCGCGCAGCGAGGAGAAGGCGTCGGCTACGGCGCTCGCCTCGAAGCCCGAGTGCACCATGCAGTCGCGGCAGGCGGGGTTTCCGCTCGCGTGGCCGTAGCGCTCCCACTGCGTCCCGCCGAGGAGCTCGCCGTAGCTCTTCGCGTAGCCCTCCTGGAGCAGGTAGCAGGGGCGCTGCCAGCCGAAGACGCCGTAGGAGGGCATCGCCCACGGAGTGCAGTCGTAATCGCGCGTCCCCATCAGGAACTCGAGGAAGAGCGGCGACTGGTTGAAGCGCCAGCCCCGGCCGCCGCGCGAGAAGATCCGGCGGAAGAGCTCGCGGGTGCGCTCGCGCGCGAGGAAGTGCTGCTGGTCGGGGGCCGCCTCGTAGGCGTAGCCGGGAGAGACCATCATGCCCTCGACGCCCAGGCGCATCGCCTCGTCGAAGAAGGCCTGCACGCGCTCGGGATCGGCGTTGGCGAATAGCGTCGTGTTGGTCGTGACGCGGAACCCGCGCGCGAGCGCCTCCTCGATCGCCCGCACCGCCGTCTTCCAGGTTCCGGGGCGGCAGACGGCGGCGTCGTGCTCCGGCTCGAGGCCATCGAGATGCACGCTGAAGCTCAGATAGCGGCTCGGCGTGAACAGATGCAGCTTCTCCTGGAGCAGCAGCGCATTCGTGCACAGGTAGATGTACTTCTTGCGCGCGACGAGGCCCTCGACGAGGCGGTCGATCTCGGGATGCAGCAGCGGCTCGCCGCCGGGGATGCTGACCATCGGCGCAGCGCACTCGTCGACGGCGCGCAGGCACTCCTCGACCGAGAGCTGCGACTTGAGCACGTTCGACGGGTACTGGATCTTCCCGCAGCCGGCACAGGCGAGGTTGCAGCGGTAGAGCGGCTCGAGCATCAGCACGAGCGGATAGCGTTTCACACCCCTCAGCCTCTGGCCAAGCAGGTAGCTCGCCACGGTCCACATCTGCGCTACCGGAACACCCATCGTCTAGCTCTCCATCGACCCTTGCCAGGGTTGTTGTGCGGCGAAAGCTTCCGCCCAGCGCTCGAGGGCCGGCGCGAGCTCGCGGAGCCGGCGCAGACCCCGCAGGAGCTGGCGCGCGGCCGCGGGTCGCCACAGCTCGTGGCGCGGCCCGTCGACGACGACGCGGACGACGGCCAGCGGCCTCTGCCCCGCGCCGGCGGCGAGCCACAGCGACTCCATGTCGACGGCCAGCGCTCCGCGCCGGGCCAGTCGCTCGCGCTCGCGGCCGTGCGCGAGATGGTCGGTGCAGAGCACCCGGCCGATCCGAGGGTCGATCCCGATCTCGCGCAGCGCCCGGCAGATGGCCTCCGTCTCGAGCAGGATTGCCTCGCCCCGCTCGTCCTCGACGGCCGACGCCACCACGACGTCGCCCGGCTCGAGCTCCGGAACGAGCGCTCCGCACAGGCCTGCGACGGCCACCGCGCTCGCCGGGTCTGCGAGCAGGCGTGTCGCCGCGCGTCGCGCGCGGGCGGGCCCGATTCCGGTGCGCAGCACGCGCAGTCCGGGGGCACCGCGGCGCAGCGCGCGCGCTTCGAGTCCGAGCGGTGCGGCGATCACGATCAATCCGCTGCTCGGACGTAGCGGCCGAGCGCCATCAGCGGGAAGTGGAGCGCGTAGAGGTGGTAGCGGATGTAGAAGTCGCCCGGGAAGCCGGTGCCGGTGAACCAGGGCTCGTCCCAACCGCCGTCGCTACGCTGCGTCAGGGCGAGCCACTCGACACCGCGCTCCGCCGCCGGCGTGCGCCCGTCGGCGGCGAGCAATCCGAGCAGCGCCCACGCCGTCTGCGACGCGGTCGACTCTCCGCGCCCGCGCCACGCGGGATCTGCGTAGGAGCGCAGATCCTCCCCCCAGCCGCCGTCGACGTTCTGGCAGCCCTCGAGCCAGCGCACGGCGCGGCGGATCGCGGGGTGGTCCCTCGCGATCCCGGCGCGCACGAGCGCGGGAAGCGCCGCGCCGGTCCCATAGACGTAGTTCGCACCCCAGCGACCGAACCAGGATCCATCGGGCTCCTGGGCGCGCAGCAGCCAGTCGATCGCCGCACGGGTGCGCGCGTCGGAGCTCCGACCCTCGACGGCCATCATCTCGATCACGTGAGCGGTGACATCGGCGCTCGGCGGGTCGATCACCTCGCCAAAATCGCAAAAGGGGAGCTCGCCGCACAGCGCCCGCGTGTTGTCGGCGTCGAAGGCGGCGAAGCCCCCGTCGCGACACTGCATGCCGACCGTCCAGCGCATCGCCCGCCCGATCACGGCCTCGCAGCGTTCGCGCTCCGGATGCGCGACGCCGCGCAGCGCCATCACGATCTCTGCCGTGTCGTCGATGTCCGGGTAGTTGTCGTTCTCGAACTCGAAGGCGAAGCCGCTCGGCTCGAGCTGCGGCCGGCGCACGGCCCAGTCGCCCTTCACGCGGATCTCCTGGCCCATCAGCCAGTCCGCGGCGCGCACGAGCGAAGGGTGATCTGGCGCGATACCGGCGTCCTCCAGCGCCACGAGTGCCAGCGCGGTGTCCCAGACGGGCGATTGGCAGGCCTCGAGACGACGCATGCCATCCTCGACGATCGTGAAGCCGTCGAGCCCCTCGAGGCCGCGCCGGATCACCGGGTGGTCGAGAGGGTAGCCCTGGAGGTGCAGTGCCATCACCGAGTAGACCCAGGGCGGCTGGATCCCGCCCCAGCCACCGTCTGCCTCCTGCCGCCGCAGGATCCACTCCGAGCACAGCGCGAGCGCCTGCCGGCGCAGCGGCCCGATCGGATGGCGCTCGTAGAAATGCAACAGGCGGTCGAGCGCCTGGAAGCGGCCACCCCAGCTCGAGAGCGGGAGCCGCTCTTCGCGGAAGCGTCCGGTGCGCAGCTCGCCTGTCCCGAAGCCGAGCTCGCGGGTCGGCCGGTGCGCGGCCACGACCGTGAGCGGAACGATCGTCTGCCGCGCCCAGCAGCCGAAGTCGTAGATGTTGAGCGGAAACCACGACGGGAGCAGGATCAGCTCGGGCGGAAGCGCCGGCAGGCGCTGCCAGGGCCACTCGCCGAAGAGCGCCAGCCAGATTCGCGTGAAGACGCGCGAGGCCTCGACGCCGCCAAGATCGCGCACGACTTCCGCGGCGCGCCGCATGTGCAGCGCATCGGGCGGATCGCCGGCGAGGCGCAGTCCGACCCACGCCTCGATCGTCGTCGAGAGGTCCGCGGGGCCGCCATGGAAGGTCGCGAAGCTCCCATCGGGGCGCTGGCGGGAGCGGATCCACGCGGCCGTCTGCTCCGTCAGCGGCTCGCTGCGAATGCCGAGGAACTGGCGCAGCAGCAAGTCCTCGGCCTCCATCGTGACGTTCGTCTCGAGCTCGCCTTTCCAGAAGCCCGGCGCCTGCTGGAGCGAGAGCAGCTGCTCGCAGCCGCGAGCGAGCGCTTGCGCGGCGACACCCTGGCTTTTGCTGTGAGCGCGACCGATCGGCACGGCCGAGGCAGACATCGGGATTCCTCCTGCGAACGAGAGAGTTGCCAGACCCATCATGCGGCCTCGGCGGGAAGTCTTCGCCCCCGCCCCGCGGCGAGAAGCGCCTCGCGTGCGGCGGAGAGCCCGCTGCGCACGGCGCCCTCCATCGTCGCCGGCCATCCGGTGGCCGTCCACGCGCCGGCGACAAAAAGAGACGGATGCCGCGTGCGCGCAGCGGGTCGAAGCCTTGCCGTCCCCGGAAGCTGCGCAAAGGTCGCCGCGCGCTCGCAGGTGACGAAGAAACGCAGAACCTTCGCGCTGCGTGCCGCCGGCAGCAGCTCCGCGAAGGCCGGCAGGAAGACCCGCGCGAGATCCTCGCGCGAACGCCCTACCCACTCATCGGCGGCCGAGAGCGACACGGCGAGGTACTGCTGGGACGAACCCAGACCCTGCTGCGCGGCGCTCCGGTCGAAGATCCACTGGAGCGGGCTCCCCACCGCGACCGCGAAGGGCCACGCAAGCACCGGGCGGTCGAAGATCACGTGGAGGTTCACGATCGGCGCGCGACCCAGGCGCTCGAGCGCACTGCGATCGATGCCCGACTCCGCGGGGAGCAGGCGCGCCGCGGCCTCGTGATCGCAGGCCACGATCACCGCGTCCGCATCCAGGCGCGAGCCGCC
>CAYPSI010000106.1:0-30857 GCA_964413375.1 uncultured Spirochaetales bacterium
CTGCGCAGCGTGAACCGGATCCGCGGCTCGCGGATCCGCATCGGCCAGGACCTGCTGATTCCGCTCCCGACCGATGCGAAGCTCGCGCGCCGCGACGAGGCGTAGCGGAGACCGCGGCGCATCGACGCAGGACTTGACCGGAGCGGCGCTCGCTGGCGCCGTCGCATCGATCCGCGTCGGCATCGGATCTTTCTCTTTCTCTGCCTCTTCGGCCGACGACGATCATGCACGGACCTCGACGAGCTCGACGAGCTCACTCAGGTGTCCCTCTGGATCGCGCGCGAATGCGACGCGAATGCCGTGGTCGGGCATTTCCTTGACCTTTCCGAAGAGGGTTCCGCCTGCGCGTCGGACCCGGTCGAGCAGTGCCGACAGGTCGGGGGTGGTGAACCCGAGGATCACCTCGTCGTTCTTCGCTGCGGGCCGGTTCATGAACTTGAGGAGACTCAGTGCTCCGAAGGGGTCTCCGGGACTCGCCACGAGCGCGATCTCGTCGATAGGCTCGCCGCCGACGCCATCCTCGAACTGTTCTCGCAATCCGCGGTGCAATCCGAAGACCGTACAGTAGTAGTCGGCCATCGCGTCCAGATCGTCGACCACGACCTTGGTGAACGTGAGAGTGGCGCGTTGGATGGTCTCCATCGCTGCTTTCCTTTCTGATCGGCTCGATCGGGTTGGCGCACTGATTGCGGAGCTTTGTATCGCATCGCGGGAACGGCCGAGCATCAGTTCTCGCAGCTCGAGCCAACGCGTGCCTCTTTCGAATGCGCCCGCTCGCGACGGCGAGGCGGAATCGGGCCTGCGGAGTCGGCGACGGAACGATGAGCGGCCGCGAGCGCGGGCCTCACTCGCAAGGATCGAGGCGCAGTGTGATCGTCTCGACTCCGGGTCCGTCACCGAAGATCCCGAGCGCGCCTGCGAGCCGTTGCACTGCGTACTTCTGTTGACGCAGATCGAAGGTTCGGCGATTCGCAATGGGATCCGGCACGATCCGGGGAATCACGCAACGCGTCGCTCCTGCACGCAACAACTCGAGCTTCGCGCCGTCGATGGCATGCTGCTCTGCCTTGGAGCGCGGCATCGAGACCCATTCGACCCCGTCGTGATCGACGATCCACAGGCGCAGCTCGGCAGCTTCGGCGTAGAGGACGACGACCTCCTCGAGCTCCGCGAGGGCGCCGTAGAGCGCGAAGAAGAGCACGATCGGTGACCCGATCAGCGCGACACCGCGCGCGATCGCCGGCGTGCCGCGCACGAGCAGCGCTCCGGAGATCGCGAAGCACAGGAGCCCGCCGATCAGGCCCCGCCCGGGGATTCCGTAAGGGCCCGCGTGCTGGAGCGGAACGAGGAAGGCGGCCAACCCGGCACACAGCGCCAGCCCGCCCACGATCGATGCCACGATGGAACGCGCTTTCATCTCACTCATGGGACTCCTCGTCGGCTGGTCGTCTCGAGCTGCGTATTCTATACCCACTTCGTTACCCGGTCGTCACAGAGCGAAGCGGCAGCGGTCGACCTGCCCGCCACCCAGCGACGCGTCGGCAGCGACGAGATCCGTCAGTCGAGCGCGATGTCCCAGCTGTAGAGCACGCTCAGGATCGCGCTCGCGGCGAGGATCCACTGCATCGCGTTCGACGGCGGTCGGCGCAGGGTCAGCGCCACGAGGACACCCAGGACCGCGCCCAGGAGCAGACCCAGCAGATGGGCGCCGAGGTCGGCACGCGAACCCGTGCCGAGCATCGCGAGCAGCGCAAGGCCGCCGGCGAAGGGGGTCCAGCGCCGGTAGCCGCGCGCTCCGATATGTCCGCGCCTCACGACGCCGCGGCCGCTGAGCAGCCCGACGGCGCCGAACACGGACGTCGACGCGCCCAGCGTGCTGTGCGCCGTACCGTGGAGGATGGCGTTGACGAAGTTGCCTCCCACCCCGGCGACGAGCGCCAGCGCGATCGCGAGGCCCGGGCCGAGGCTGCGCCCCAGGAAGGTCAAGAACAGGGCGCCCGCGAGGGCGTTGCCGAGAACGTGCCCGAGATCCGCGTGAAGCGTGAGCGCGGTGACCGTGCGCCACAGCTCGCCCGAGAGGATCCGCTGCGCGTCCGCGCTACCCCGCTCGAACCAGCGGACCGACATGTCGCGCCCGCCCGTGACGAGGAAGAAGATCGACATCGCACCCATCGCGGCGAGCGCGGCGTTGAAGGCGCCGGGGTGATCCGGCTCGATTTCGACCGGCGGCGGCGGCGGATTCTCCGACTCATAGACGTCGAGAATCGAGGTCGCGCGTTCGGCGTCGGAATCCCGCACGCTCAGCGCGTAGCCGCCACTCTCGCGCTCTACCGTGGCAGCCACTCCCTCGGCGAAGAGCGCCAGCGCCCATTCGTCGGCGAGGCGGCGCTTCGAGGTGACCCGGACGAGAGTGTCCACTCATTCCCTCGCCGTCCGCGCAGATGGCCATGGCGACTGATCGCTACACGGGTATCGACGCGGACAAGGTGCCTCAGCGGAGTGAGGAGCTGCAGCGGGTCGCTCTTCGCCATCGGGGGAGGAGGAATCCGGGCACCGCTCTCCCCCGGGGATCTACTCCGCCGGCTCGGCTCTGACGTCGAGCCGCGTCTCCATCTGCCGGAGCCGATCGCGGCGACATGACGCGGGGCGGCTTTCTCTCTAGACTCCCGGAGCGAGACGCGAACCGTCCGAGGGGGGTGGATCGTGACGCGACGCGGCCGGGCCTGGTTCGTCCTGCTCCTGATCCTGCTCGGGATCGGGGGCTACGTGTGGGTGCGCTCGGAGGGCGAGCCTCCTGGCGTGCGCGGCCCTGAAGCCCTGCTGCTCGGCGCCGAAGGCACGACACTCGCGCTCGAAGCGGACGACGCGCGCTCGGGTCTGCGCGCGATCGACGTCGTGCTGGCGCTTCCCGGCGGCGAGGAGACGCTGCTGCACCAGGAGTACCCGGGCTCCCTGCTCCAGGGCGGTGCGGCCGGCTCGACCCAGAGCGTCTCGGTGACGATCGACGCAAAGAAGCTCGGAAGCGATGGCTCCGAGGGCTTCCTGCGCATCACCGCCCGGGATTGGTCGCTGCGCGGCCTGTTCTCCGGCAATGCGACGCTGGTCGAGATCCCCGTCCGCCTGGACCTCTCGCCTCCGCGTGTCTCGATCGAGACGGGCCTCTCCTACGCGCAGCGCGGCGGCGCCGGCGTCGTCGTCTACTCGGTCTCCGAGCCCACGCAGCGCGACGGCGTCCGGGTCGGCGAGGCCTTCTTCCGCAGCTACCCCTGGCAGGGACGGCGCGCGGCCTTCTACGCGGTTCCGACCGACGCCCCCTCGCCTCCGCGGCCCGAGGTGGTGGCCGTCGACCTCGCCGGCAACGAGCGCTCGGCCAGCTGGCCGCTCCACGTCAAGGAGCGCGTGCTCCCCGAGGCGAGCGTCAACCTGCCCGCGAGCTTCCTCGAGAACAAGGTTCCGGACCTCGCGCGCGCGGCCAACGTGCAGACCGACGACCTCACGACCGCGTTCCAGGAGGTGAACACGCGCGTGCGCCGCGAGAACGAGCTGCGCATTCGCGAGATCGCCGCGAAGACGGCGCCCGAACGCCTGTGGACGGGTCCCTTCGCGCAGTGGGCGAACTCGCAGGTCACGAGCCGCTTCGCCGAGCGGCGGACCTACAAGATCGACGGCAAGGACGTCTCGCACGCGACCCACTTCGGCTACGACCTCGCCACGACGGCCGGGGCCCCGATCACGGCCGCCAACTCCGGCCGTGTGCTCTTCGCCGGCGAGCTCGGGATCTACGGCAACTGCGTGATCCTCGACCACGGCATGGGCGTGGTGACGCTCTACGGCCACCTCTCGAGCCTCGAGGCGAAGGAGGGCGACGCGGTGGCGAAGGACGCGGTGCTCGGGCGCTCCGGGGCCACCGGGCTCGCCGGCGGCGACCACCTGCACTTCGCGATCCTCGTCGGCGATGCGTACGTCGATCCGGTCGAGTGGTGGGACGAGAAGTGGGTGCGCGAAAAGATCGACGAGAAGCTCGCCCCACCGGCTTCGTGAGCTTCGCTCGCCTGCGGCTCGCTGCGCGCGGCCCGAGGCCGCGGGCCCGATGATCTTCGCTCGGCTTCGCCTTGCTGCGCGCGGCCCGAGGCCGCTTGCACAAGCCCGATGACCTTCGCTCGGCTTCGCCTCGCTGCGCGCGGCCTGCGGCCGCTTGCAGCCGACCGATGAGGCTTCTCCCGGCTTCGCTTCGAGGGCGGTTGCTCGCGTGGTACCGCGCGAACCGCCGCGATCTCCCGTGGCGGCGCACGCGCGATCCCTACGCGATCTGGATCTCCGAAGCGATGCTGCAGCAGACCCGCGTCGAGACGGTGATCCCGTACTACGAGCGCTTCCTCGCGCGTTTTCCGGACGTCGAGAGCCTCGCGCGCGCAGAGCCCGACGCGCTGCTCGGGCTCTGGGCGGGTCTCGGCTACTACTCGCGTGCGCGCAACCTCCAGCGTGCGGCGCGCACGCTGGTGGAGCGGCACGCCGGGCAGCTGCCCGACAACGCAGCGGCGCTGCGCGAGCTCCCGGGCATCGGTCGCTACACGGCGGGTGCGGTGGCCTCGATCGCCTTCGACCGTCCGGAGCCGGTCGTGGACGGAAACGTCGCGCGCGTGCTGGCCCGGCTGCTCGGCATCCGCGACGACGTGCGCCGGCCGGCCGCGCAGGCCCGGCTCTGGCAGGCGGCGGCAGAGCTCGCGCGCGGACCGAGTCCGGGGGATCTGAACCAGGCGCTGATGGAGCTCGGCGCCACGCTCTGCACACCCCGCTCGCCGCGCTGTCCCTCCTGTCCGGTCGCTAGCGCCTGCGCAGCCTTGGCGACCGGCGAGACCGATGCGCTCCCGGTGCGGGGGCCACGCGCAGCGCCCCGCGACGTCGAGGCGGTCGCCGCGCTCCTCGTGCGCCGGGGCCGCGCCCTCGCGGTCCGCCGGCCGCCGCGGGGGCTCCTCGGCGGCCTATGGGAGCTCCCGGGCGGCGATCTGCTGCCCGGCGAGGCTCCGGGCGCGGGCCTCCGGCGCCTGCTGCGCGAACGGGTCGGCCTGCGGGTGCTGCGGCCACGCCCGGAGGGCTCGCTCCAGCACCTCTTCACCCACCGCCGTTTGCGCCTGTACCTGTACCGGTGCGACACTGGCCCGGGCCGAGTGCACCTCGACGGCTTCGACTCGCATCGTTGGCTCGCGCCACAGGCGCTTGCGCGCCTGCCCCACGGCGCGGTGATGCGCAAGGCGCTGGCCCTGCTCGAGCGGGGCCAGGTAGTGGAGGAATCGACCGATGTCCGCGATGGGCGGAAAGGAGCAGACGGGCGACGCCGAGCCCGGCGCGTGGCAAACGACCGTCGAGAGCGCCACCCCGATCGAGGGCCCCGAGAAGGTCCAGCCCCCGGCGGCACCCAAGACGCTGCGCCGGCGCAAGGGCGCGGTCCCCGGCGAGGGCGGCGTCTTCGCGATCCAGCGCATCGGAGAGCAGATCGAGGGCAAGGCCTCGGGTGCGGACGACGCGCTGTTGCGCAAGCTCCGCAACGGCGAGTTCCCCCCCGACGCGCGGGTGGACCTCCACGGCCTGCACCTGCCGGCGGCGCGGCGCGCCGTGCAGGAGACGATCCAGCGCGTGGTGGCCCAGAGCAAGCGCTGCGTGCTGGTCGTCCACGGACGCGGTCGCCACTCGGAGACGGAGCCGGTGCTGAAGGAAGCGTTCATCGAGTGGTTGGCGGAGCCTCCGATCGGCCCAAGGGTGCTGGCCTTCACGAGCGCACGCGGACGCGACGGCGGCGTCGGAGCGACCTACGTGCTGGTGCGCAGGGGCGACCGGTGAGCAGCCGCTTCGGCCAGGTCTTCCAGATCGCAACCTTCGGAGAGAGCCACGGCGGTGGCGTGGGCGTCGTGGTCGAGGGCTGCCCGCCGCGCCTCGCGATCTCCGCAGAGGAGATCCAGCGCGATCTCGACCGCCGCCGCCCGGGCCAGAGCCACCTCACGACACCGCGCCAGGAGGCGGACCGCGTCGAGATCCTCTCGGGCGTCTTCGAGGGCCGGACCCTCGGCACGCCGATCGCGCTGCTCGTGCGCAACGAAGATGCGCGCCCCTCGGCCTACGCCGAGATGAAGGACGTCTTCCGCCCGTCGCACGCGGACTACACCACCGAGGCCAAGTACGGCCATCGCAACTGGCAGGGCGGTGGGCGCGCGAGCGCCCGCGAGACGGTCGGGCGCGTCGCGGCCGGAGCGATCGCGCGCAAGCTGCTCGGCGAGCTCGCCGGGATCGAAGTCCTCGCCTGGGTGCGACGCGTGCACGAAGTGGAGGCGAAGGTCGATCCGGCGGCGGTGTCGCTCGCGCAGGTGGAATCGAACCCCGTCCGCTGCCCGGACCCCGAAGCAGCCGCCGAGATGGCGCGGCGCATCGACGACGCCCGCCGCCGCGGCGACTCGCTCGGCGGCGTGGTCGAATGCGTGGCGCGCAACGTGCCGCCGGGCCTCGGCGAGCCGGTCTTCCACAAGCTCGAGGCGGAGCTCGCGGGGGCACTCCTCTCCCTCCCGGCCTCGAAGGGCTTCGAGATCGGGAGCGGCTTCGCCGGAACCCTGATGACCGGGAGCGAGCACAACGACCCCTTCGTCCCGGGCCCCGACGGACGCCCGCGCACCGCGAGCAACCGCTCGGGTGGCGTGCAGGGCGGCATCTCGAACGGCGAGCCGATCGTGATCCGCGTGGGCTTCAAACCGACCGCGACGATCTCGCTCGCGCAGAACACCGTCGACCGCGGGGGCAGCGCCACCGTGCTCGAGGCGCGCGGCCGCCACGATCCCTGCGTGCTCCCGCGCGCCGTGCCGATGGTGGAGGCGATGGTCTGCCTCGTACTCGCGGACCACTGGCTCCGCCAGCGCAGCGTCGACGTGCTCCCGCCGCTCGAAGCCCGCTAGAGTCGTCGAGTGCCGCTCTTCGCGCTCGTCGGACGCGACGGACCGGGTGCGCCGGAGCTGCGCAAGCAACACCGGGCCGCGCACCTCGAGAAGCTCCGTCCGCTCGCCCGCGCCGGGCGCGTGCGCTTCGCCGGGCCGCTGCTCGAGGGCGGTGCGCCGGTCGGAAGCCTCGTCGTCTTCGAGGCGCCGGATCTCGCCGCGGCGCACACCATCGCCGCGAGCGACCCCTATGTCGTGCATGGAGTCTTCGCAACGCACGAGCTGCGCGAGACACGCGACGCGCTGCCGGAGCTGGCGTAGGAACGCCCCCGCCTACGGCAACAGCGCGAAGCCCGCGACCGCGGCGAGCGCCGCGAAGAGCACGCCGAGCCCGCCGAGCAGCGCGTGGAGGTCCCGCGCACGCGAGCGTCCCTGCGCGATCCGGTGACCCAGCCAGGCCGCACCCGCGAAGAGCGCCGCCACTGCGACGCCGACGGCCGCATGCAGGGTGTCGAAGGGCTCGAAGCCCCGTAGCGCCACCGCGGAGATGGGGCCGAGCGTGAAGCCCACGAGCATCGCGGCGACCGCAGGCCGCGCGACGAGCAGGTGCCGGCGGCGCCACTCCGGGTCGGGGCGGGTTCCGGCGTGGCGCGCGCGGCGCAGGCGCAGGCCGTGGCGCAGCGCGACCACGGCCGCGCCGATCGAGAGCAGCATCCAGGTCGGGTGCGCCCAGGCCAGCGCGCGCACGAGCGAGTCCGGGCTTTCGGGCGTCACTCCACCTTGAAGATCGCCGTGGCCGGAAGGCGGGCGAGGAGCGAGCCGAGCGCGCGCTCCACGTAGCCCTGGTCGCGCGACTCGAGCGTCAGCATCACGTGGAAGGATTCCTCGTCGAGGCGCGGATAGGAGCCGAGCAGGAGCTCCGGGAACTCGCGCAGGAGCTCGTGCAAGGACGCCGCGATGTCGCTCTCCCGGCTCTTCACGTACACGCGGCGGAGCACGAAGGGCACGCCGCGGAAGAGATCGCGCGCCGATTCGAACTTCTTGCGCAGTAGCTCGGGAACGCCGGGGAAGATGTAGACGTTGCGCACGACGACGAGCGGAAACCAGAGATCCCCGCCGTCGAGCAACGTCGCACCGGCCGGGACCTGCGCCATCTTGCGCTGGCTCTCGTTCAGCTCCTCCCCGGTGGCGCGCCGGATCCGCGCCTCGATCGATTCGCTGTGCTCGATCGAGAGCTCGAAGGCGGCCGCGACCCCCTCGATCGTGAGGTCGTCGTGCGTCGGACCGATCCCGCCCGAGGTGAGTACGACGTCGTAGGCCGCGCTCATCCCGCGCACCTCGCGCGCGATCGTCGCGATCTCGTCGGGAATCGTGACGATGCGCTCGACGTCGACGCCGAGCGGACGCAACTCCCGGCAGAAGTAGGGCGAGTTGGCGTCCGCAACCTTCCCCGAGAGGATCTCGTTTCCGATGATGAGGATCCCGGCGGAGGGCATGCTCGCCCAGTATAGGTCCGACCTTCCAGGGCGGGCCACGCTCCTCTATGCTCACGCCGTGGACATCGCCGCGAGCTCCAGACCCCTCGTTCGCTTCCAGCCCTCGGGCCGGGCGCTGCGAGTCGAGCGCGGAACGACGCTCCTGGAAGCCGCCCGCCGGGCCGGTCTGCCGATCGCGAGCGCCTGCGGCGCCGACGGGATCTGCGCGCGCTGCGCGGTGCGCGTGGTCTCGGGCGCCCTCGCCCTGACCTCCGAGACGGAGCTCGAAGCGCGCCAGAAGCAGCGGAACCGCATCGATCCGACGCTGCGGCTGGCCTGCCGGGCTGCGGCGCTGGGCGACGTCGAGGTGACGGCGGGGTACTGGTAGCCGCGGCTCCCGCGGCGAGGAGGTCTGATGCGCGGAATCCGGATCGGCGCGAGCGTGGCGGACCCCGGCGGCGTGTCCCTCGATGCGCTCGTCGGA
Organism: uncultured Spirochaetales bacterium; assembly: GCA_964413375.1. Lineage (GTDB taxonomy): Bacteria > Myxococcota_A > UBA9160 > UBA9160 > SMWR01 > CAZUYC01. The sequence goes on from CAYPSI010000106.1 coordinate 8,877, forward strand.
CAGATCCAGGCGGCCGAGCAGGCGGGCTTTCAGAGCGTCTGGCTGGCAAACCTCTTCGGAATGGACGCGATGACGCTCGCGGCGGTTGCCGGAGGCCGGACCTCGCGCATCGAGATCGGGACGGCCGTGGTGCCGACGCACTCGCGGCACCCGCTCTACGCAGCCCAGCAGGCGCTCACGACCCAGGCCGCCTGCGGCGGCCGTTTCACGCTGGGCCTCGGCCCGAGTCACAAGCTCGTGATCGAGAACATGCTCGGGCTCTCCTACGCACGCCCCGCGCGACACGTCGAAGAGTATCTGCGGGTCGTGACCGATCTCGTGCACAAGGGAAAGACGAGCTTCGCCGGCGAGCTCTACCAGGTGAACGGCTCGCTGAAGGTCGACTGCGGCTCGCCACCGCCCGTGCTGATCGGAGCGCTCGGACCGCGCATGCGCCGCATCGCCGGTGCGATCGGCGACGGGACGATCACCTGGATGACGGGGCGGCGCACACTCGCCGAGCAGGTCATCCCCGGGGTCCGCGCCGCGGCCCGCGAAGCGGGGCGGCCCGAGCCGAGGATCGTCGCGGGGATCCCGGTCGTGCTGACGGACGACCCGGCCGGCGCGCGCGAGGCGGCCAGCAAGACCTTCTCGATCTACGGGATGCTCCCCTCCTACCGGGCGATGCTCGACGCCGAAGGCATCGCGGGGCCCGGCGATCTCGCCATCGCCGGAGACGCGGCGGAGATCGAGCGAGCCATCCGCGCCTTCGCCGACGCAGGCGTGAATGACTTCCACGCGGCGGCCTTCGCCCACGGCAGCGACCCGAAGGGGTCGGTGCTGCGCACCTACGAGCTCCTCGGTGAGCTCGCGCGCGCCTAGCTCCGGAGAATCGATGCAGAAGCCGGAGTGCCGGCGCTTCGAGACGCGCGCGATCCACGTCGGCCAGGCAGCCGACCCGGCGACCGGCGCCACGATCGTCCCCGTCTACCAGACGGTGACCTACACCCAGGACGCGATCGGAAGCCATCGCGGCTACGAGTACTCACGAACGGACAACCCGACCCGCGCCGCGCTCGAGGCCTGCCTGGCCTCGCTCGAGGGCGGGCGCTTCGCGCTCGCCTACGGCTCCGGGATGGCCGCGATCCATGGCGCGACGCAGCTCCTCCAGGCGGGCGACCATGTGGTCGTGGCCGACGACCTCTACGGAGGGAGCTACCGGCTCTTCACGAAGGTGATGCCGCGTTTCGGCGTGCGCTTCTCCTACGTCGACGGGACGCGCCCCGAGGAGATCGAGAAGGCGATGGAGCCCGCGACCCGCTTCGTGTGGATCGAGAGCCCTACCAATCCGATGCTGCGTCTCGTCGATCTCGCTGCCTGCGCCGAGATCGCGCGTCGCCACGGGGCGAGGCTCGTCGTGGACAACACCTTCGCGACACCCTACCTCCAGAATCCGCTTGCGCTGGGCGCCCACGTCGTCGTGCATTCGACGACGAAGTACCTCGGCGGCCACTCGGACGTGATCGGCGGCGCCATCGTGGTGGACGACGAGGAGACCTCGCAGGAGCTGCGCTTCACGCGCAATGCGACCGGTGGAGTGCCGGGCCCCTGGGACGCGTGGCTCACGCTGCGGGGTGCCAAGACCCTCGCACTGCGCATGCGCCAGCACGAATCCAATGCGGAGCGAATCGCGGCCTTCCTGTGCGAACGGCGCGAGGTCGCGCGCGTGTACTACCCGGGGCTCCCCGACCACCCCGGCCACGAGCTCGCGCGCCGCCAGATGCGGGGCTTCGGCGGGATGGTGACCATCGACCTCGCCGGCGGAGCCGCGGCGGCGCGGACCTTCTGCGAGTCGACCCGCCTCTTCTCGCTCGGAGAGAGCCTCGGCGGCGTCGAGTCGCTCGTCGGCTACCCGTGGACGATGAGCCACGCGGCCTTCCCGCCGGAGCAGAAGCTCCGCAAGGGGATCAGCGAGGCGACGGTGCGCCTGTCCGTCGGGATCGAGCACCCCGACGACCTGTGCGAGGACCTCGCGCAGGCCCTCGAGCGCACCGCGCGCGGATGAAGCGCGCAGTCTTGATCGTGGACCACGGGAGCAGGCTACCCGAGGCGAACGAGCTGCTCGATGCGGTGGCCGCGCGCGTGCGCGAGCGAATGCCAGACCGGCTCGTGCGCACCGCGCACCTCGATCTCGCGGCGCCGTCGATCCCGGAGGCGATCGACGCCTGCGCGGCCGAGGGCGCCGGCGAGATCGTGCTCGCCCCCTGGTTCCTTTCTCCGGGCGCGCATACCGTGCGCGATCTCCCGCGCATCGCGCAGGAGGCGGCGCAGCGCCATCCGGGCCTGCGGATCGCGTGCACCCCGCCGCTCGGCTTCGACGAGAGGCTCGTCGACGTGCTGCTCGAGCGACTCGCCGCCGGGGGTTTCTAGCTGCGCGTGCCCGCCTTCGCTTGCGCGGGCGACGTCTGTCCAACGTCGCGCAGTGCGCTCAGGTGAAGCGACCACGAGGGCAGGCGCCCGAGCAGCCGCGCTTCGGCGTAGATCAGCGCGTCGATCGCGCGCACCAGCGGGTGGCGGCTCGCAATCAGGTCTCCGGTCGTGGTCGGAGCGGCGCCACCCGATCGTCGCTGCGCGAAGGCCAGGCCGGCGAAGACGGCGACGTCGGCGAGATTGCCGATCAGATGGAGGCTGTTGCGCACGCGCAGGACGCTGAAGCCCGCGGCCTCGACGCGGCGCAGGATCTCGTCGCGCCGGAAGCGATGCAGGTGACCGCCGAGGCGGCGCTTGAATCCCGCCGGACCCGCCTGCCCCGGAAGCCAGCGCCACAGGCTGCGCGGGTCCCCCTCGCAGGGGACGTGCAGGTGGAGGACGCCGCCCGGCGCGAGCACGCGCCGAGCCTCGGCGAGCAGTCCCTCGGGATCGCCCACGTGCTCGAGCACGTCGATCACCAGCACCGCGTCGAACTCCGCAGCGGCGGCGGGTATGCCATCGCCGGAGACGAGACGAGTCTCGATCTCCGGTGCGCTCTCGGCGAGCGCAGACAGCGCCGCGCGGCTCACGTCGCAGCCCACCAATGCGAGCTCCGGCCGCAGCGCGCGCAGCGCGCGCAGGTAGCGGCCGGCGCCACAGCCGACCTCGAGCAGGCGCCCGCGCTGCGGCAGGTACACGAGCGCCTCGGCGAGGCGGTAGCCGGCGATGCTGAGCTCGCCTGGGCGAATGCGATCTCCGCCCCAGGTCCCCGCCTCGTAATCGAAGCTCGAGCGGGGGCCCGCAGTCTCGGACTCGTCGCTCATGGTCGGCCCTCGGCCGCGCGGCGCTCGAGCACGGAGACGTCGTCGAGCCGGGCCTGCTCGCTGTAGCCCTCGTCGATCCAGCGCAGCAGCTCCGGGCCGAAGACTCGCGCGTCCGGGAGATCGTCGACGCGAAGCGCGCCATGGTCCCACACGACGAAACGCGGCGGGTCGCGTTGGAGCGCCGCGAGAACCTCTGCGCGGTCGGCGTCGGTCGCGATCTGGTGACCCATCACGAATCGGATCGGGCTCGGGCGGTCGAGCAAGTAGTAGTAGGCGGCGTCGTTCGGGAGGAAGAGGATCGCGTCCGTGGGGGAGAGCCGCAGCTGGAGCCAGCGCACGACGCGCATCACCTCGCGGCTCCCGAGCGGCTGGTGGCCTTGGCGCTGGAGCGTGACCACGTCCGAGACCGAGCGCGCCAGCTCGCGCAGCGGACGCGGCGCCTGGGCGAAGCCACCGACGAGAACGAAGAGTGCGAGCAGGGCTCCACGCCAGGCGACGAGGGAACGAGCCGAGCTTCTCTCGCGCCAGCCCGCGACCAGCCGGTCACACGCGAGGGCGAGCAGCAGCGCCGCCGGCGGGAGCGCCGCTACGACGTGAACGAGGTCGCTGCGCCCGAGCGCCGTCCGGAAGCAGAGCAGGGCGAAGACGCCGCAGAGCAGCGTCGTGGTTCGCGCAGAGTCGCTGCGCAGCACCTCGAGCACCCGACGGGCGCTCGCGAGGGGCCGACGCGGGTCCTGGCCCGCGACTGGGAGCGAGAGCAGGACGGCCGCCCAGGCGACCGCGGGCACCGCGTAGCCGAGGCGGAGCAGCAGCGAGTGCTGCTCCCCGAGGCTCCCGATCTCGAGTGGAAGGCTTGCAGCGAGCGACGGAAAGGGAAGCTTCCCGAACCCCGCGAGCATGCTGCCCGGATAGGCGACGAGATCGCGCAGCATTGGCCCGAGGGCGGCGTGGGCGGCGTACCAGGCGAAGAGCGGCGCCATTGCCGCAGCGGTCGCCGCGAAGAATACGAGCGCGGCGCGCGCGTCGCGGCGGAGCGCGAAGCCCAGCGCGCTCGTCGCGGCAACGGCGAGGCCGAACTCCTGGCTGTAGAGCAATCCGATCCCGGTGACGACGCCGGAAGCAGCCGCGAGCACACGCCGGCCCGAGCGGAGCCACGCGAAGAGCAGCGCGAGAGCGACGAGTGCGAGGCCGATGCGCAGATTCACCCAGGGCACCAGGAAGGGGATCGCGAGCGCCCACGCGCGGCGCGAAAAGAGCGATGACGCGAGCCACAGCAGTGCGGCGAGCCCCAGCGCGCGGGTGATCGAGAAGTAGAGCTCCCAGGCGGCGATCGAGCGGCCGAGGAGCGCCCAGAAGCCCACTGCGCCGAGATCATAGAGCGGTCCGTAGAGACAGAAGAAATCCTTCCCGTGCAAGAGGCCGCGCCGCAGCGCATCGGCCCAGGCCAGATGCTGGCCGATCTCTCCATGGAAGGTGAAGGCGTCGAGCGTACGCGCTTCGTCGGCAACGCCGTGGGCCACGTTCCACGCGTTTGCGAAGAATCCCGGCGTCAGGAGGAACGCGAGTGCCATCAGCGCGGTGCCCCAGCCGAGCGCGCGGGCGGCCCTCGGGCCGCGCAGCGAGCGCGCGGCCGCCACGCTCGGCGGCGGCTCCGCGGCGATGGAAGGCCTCGGCCCTGCCGCGCCGCGCGCGAGAGCCAGCGCAGCGAGCGCCGCGGCGAGGCCCCCCGCCGTCGGCAGGAAGAGCAGTGCGCAGAGGCACGCAACGCCGCACGCCTCCACGCAAACGACGCGACGGACCGAGAGGGCTTCGCGGCCGAGCCAGCGCGAGAGCGCTAGCGCCGCGAGGCTGGCGAGCGCGAGAGCGAAGACGAACCAGAAGGTCTCCTGCTGGAGCGGATAGCGCTCCTCGCTCGCGACGCTCACGATTCCCTGCGCATTCGGCCGGTAGCTGAAATGGATCGGAAGCCAGCGCGCCGCGAGCAGCACCACGGCGGCGGCAATCGGCAGCGCTGCGAGCATGCCGTCGCTGCTCTGCCTCGACGCGGGCGCCCGGGCCTCCTTCACGCGCTCGCCCCGGCTCCTGCTCTCGGGCGCAGGGCCGCGCGCACGAGCGACCCCCAGCCGACGAGGAAGCAGGCGAGGACCGACGCATCGCGCAGCCAGGAGAGCAAGGGCGGCCAGGGCGCGTGGCGCACGAAGTCCCAGCGGCCGAGGAGCAAGGGGCTCCCGGTGTAGAGCGCGTACACGGCGTAGACGTAGCTGGCAAGCAGCAGGGTCAGCGGACCCATGATGCGAGCCGGCAGGAAGAACCAGAAGGGGAGCGACCACGCCAGATACTGGAAGGCCCAGAAGCTCGTCGTCCCGTAGAGGAGCGCGAAGCTCGCGCACAGTGTCGTTCCGAGCGCGCGCGGCTCCCGCTCGCCGCGCCGTAGCCAGGCGAGCGCCACGATCGGGGCGAAGCAGAGCAGCGTGTTCCAGCTCGCTGCAGCCTCCGCGAACGCCGTTCCCGAGAGGCGCAGCGCGTAGACGAGACCCCATATCGCGACACCACGAGGCGTCACCATGCCGGTCCCCGGATAGGCGACGATCCGCTGGTAGAGGAGCGCCGGATCCTGCGCGATCTCCGGAAGGGCGCCCACGGCGCCGACCGCGACCGCACTCACTGCGAAGATCGCGCGCTGCCTCCAGGTCGCGAAGGCGAGGCAGAGCCCCGGGGCCGCGACCAGCACCGGAAGCTTCACCCAGAGGCCGAGCCCCAGCGCCGCGCCGGCCAGTGCGGAGCGCCCCCCCACGGCAGCGCTCATCGAGAGTAGACAGAAGAAGGCGACGGCCGTGTCCGTATTGCCGTGGTAGGCGGAGAAGAGCAGGGCCAGCGGGTGCAGCCAGTAGGCCGCAGCGGCCGCGAAGCGCCAGCGCGAAGGACGCAGCAGACGCAGCAGCAGCAGGGCCGTCCCGAGGTCGAGCAGCGCGAAGGGCGCGCGAAGCCAGACGCGGAACGGAATGCCGCTCGACGCCGCGAGCGACTCGACCCCCGCGAAGAAGCGCCCCATCTGCGGCGGGTGGTTGAAGATCTCGGAGCGCGCATAGGTGTCGAGCACGCCGAAGGCGTTCACCGAGTGAGCGTGCACCGCCTTGATGGCGACGTCGAAGGACCCCTCGGTCGCAAGCACGAGCCAGGCGCGCAGCGCCGCGCCGAGGACCAGGGTCAGCCAGAACCAGGCCCCGGGGCGCTCGAGCGCCCGCAACCCGCGCTTCGCTGCTGCGCGAGGCTCCATCAGCGGGTGGACCGGAGCGCAGGTCGGCGACGCAGGCCTAGCGCGAGCAGCAGCGCGCAGGTCGCGGCACTCACGCCTATACCTGCTCGCAGCCACGGCGGGCGGTAGCGGAGCGAGACCTCGTGCTCGCCCGCAGGCACCTCGATCGCCACCTTCCCGTCCTGCGAGGAGGCGGCGAAGGGGTGCGCTTCCCACTCGGACTGGCGCGGCCCGAAGCGCAGCGGGAGTACGATGCGCGTGGCGTGCAGCGCGGTGACCTCGTACAGGAGCTGGTTCGGCTCGAAGCGGGAGAGACGTGCCTCCGCGGCGCCGGGAACATGTACCACGAGCGGCCTCGGCCGATGATCGACCGCTGCGATCCGCTCGCCGACGGCCGCGCGCTGCCAGGCGAGGCTCGCCGAGAAGAGATCCCCGGCCACCGCGGCGAGCAGCAGGAATCCGACAAAGGTCGCCGCGGCTCCAAAGCGGGCGCGCGCATCCCGCCACACGCGCCCGAGCCCCGGAGCCGCCGCCACCGTGAAGCAGAAGAGCGCCAGGAAGAGGAAGCGCGAGGGGCTGCGCTGCGTGCGCCAGATCGGAAGCTCGTGCAGCAGCGACCACGGGCCCGAGGCCCCGCTGCCCTCTCCCCACTGGAGCGAGAGCGCGAGAAAGCAGAGACCCGGCACGACGAGCGGCCAGACGCGGCGCGCAGCGGCCAGCCCGGCGGCGATGCAGGCGAGCGCCAGCACGCCGGTGTAGAACGCGTACTCCCACCAGCCCGCACCGTGCAGGTAGCGGATCTGTGTGGTAGAGAGCCCGGGATCCTGCCCCCATCCCGCAAGGCTCGTCAGCAGCAGGGCGGGCGGAAGCCCCATGATGCGGGCGGTCGGCGCGTAGTCCGAGAACTCGGCGAGCATCGGCAGCAGCTTCACCGCGCCGAGGCCCGCCGCGAGCAGCACGACGAGCGCTGCGCGAGTGAGCGGAAAGAGGGAGCGCGCGCGCAGCGCCCAGAGCGACGCGAAGGCTCCGAGGAGCAGGTTCTGCCAGACGAAGGGCTGGTGCTGGCCGGACAAGAGCACCGCCGCGTCGACGGCAGCGGCGCCGACGAGTGCCGCGTCGGAGCCCAGCGTCGCACGTCGGTAGAGCAGCAGCAGCAGCGGCAGCCACATCCCTCCCATCGCCCAGTGGTGGCCCATCGCGAGATGCGAGACGAAGAAGCCGCCGAACGCGAAGGTCACCGCCAGGAGCGCCCCCGGCAGGCGCTCGGCACCGAGGTCCTGGGCCAGCAAGAAGGCTCCGAGCAGACCCACCGCCGTGTGCGCGACGATCAGGACCTTGATGTACGTGTCGGTCGGAAGGAACACGAGCAGCCACACGAGCGGGCCCAGCGACGGCGACTCGGCGTTCGCCAGGAAGTTCGGGGTGACCCAGGCGTCCGCCATGTAGAGCGGGAGCGCTCCGTAGCCGACGAGCGAGCTGCGGACCCAGTCGAAGTAGTGGAAGTGATGCGAGCTCCAGTCCTCGGCGCGCAGCGCGCCCCCGAGACAGAGCGGGAGCCAGAAGAGGCAGGCTGCGGCGAGCGAGATGGCCGCCGCGCCAGCGACGAAGGCCGCGGGCGCTCCGGCGGCCAGTGCGTCGCGCGTCCGCGGCGCCAGCTCGCGGCTCATCGACGCGGGGCTTTGGCTTCGCGAGCTCCGCCCTTCCGCGCGCTCGCGCGAATGTAGCGCCGGCTGATGGGCGACGAATCGAGGCGCGGAACGATGCACTCGACGATCACGAAATCGCGCACCTCGTGCGCCGCACGCAGACCCTCGCGCAGCTGCTGGCGCGTCTCGGCGCGGATCCCGACGCCACCCCAGCTCTGCGCGAGCTCTGCGTAGGGCCAGGGCGGGATGTCGAGCAGGTCCTGACGCGGCGAGACCGGCCGGAAGATTCCCCAGCCGGAGTTGTTCACGAGCACGATGATCTGCGAGAGCCCGCGCTGTGGTGCGAAGGAGATCTCGGGGCCCGTCATCTGGAAGCCCCCGTCGCCGCAGAGCACGATCGAGCGACGACCCGTGCCGATCTGGGCACCCATCGACGCGGGAACCGCGAAGCCCATCGACGCGTAGTAGCCCTGCGCGAAGTAGAGTCCGCCGGCCGGCTGCCGGATCTCGAGCCCCCCGAAGAGCATGTCGCCCGACTCGGCGACGACGTCGTAGCCCTCGTGCCCGGCGAGGAAGTGGTTCACCTCGAGGAGCAGGTCGTTGATCGAGAGGGGGGTCTCCGCGTTCGGAACGAAGCGGCTCCGGCGCAGATTGTCCCGGTAGACGATGCGCTCACGGAAGCGTGGAAGCTTCTCGCGTCCGAGGCGCGCGACGAAGTCTCCGAGCTGGACATCCGTGTAGGTGTGGAAGGAGACGTTCACGCGCTCGTTCACCGCCCATACCGAGGTCTCGCGACGCACCTGCGGCGCGGCCGCACCGAGGTTCATGTCCGTGAGTTGATTGCCCATCGAGAGCACGAGATCGGCGCCGATCACGCGCCGGCTGATCTCGGGCGGGCTGAAGGGACCGATGTGGATCCCCATGTGCAGCGGGTGGTCCATCGGGAACACGCCTTTCGCGAGCATCGACGTCACGACCGGCGCGCCCAGCTTCTCGGCGAGGGTCAGGAAGTGCTGCTCCGCGCGCTCGCGATGGAGCTCGACGCCGCCGATCAAGATCGGGCGCTTCGCCCGGCGCAGCCTCGCCGCGGTCTCGGCGACCGCCTCGGCGAGCTTGCGCTCGTCCGAGCTCGGACGCGGGAAGCTCCCGTCCCACTCGACGATCTCCCTCGGTACGGGAATCGAGACGTCCACCATGTCGCGATGGATCTCGAGATAGCCGGGGCGGTGCAGCGAGAGGATGTTCGTCACCACCTCGTGCACCTCCGTGGCCACCAGGTTCGGGTGGCGCAGGATGCGCGCGTCGCAGGTCAGCTCGCGGAAGATGCGGAACTGACTCTCCACGTCCTTTACCTGGTGGTGGACGCCACCGAGCTTCTGCTCCGCCTCGCCTGGCCCCCCCGAGACGACGAGCAGCGGCACCTGCTCGGCGTAGGCCGCCGCGATCGGATTCACGACGTTGTGCCCGCCGGCCCCATAGGTGACGCAGACGACGCCGAGGCGCCGCGTGCTGCGCGCGTAGCCGTCGGCGGCGAAGCCGACCGAGGGCTCGTGCGAGAAGGTCACGATCTCGAGGCCGCGCGTGCGCCCGAAGCGATGGAAGAGCCCGAGCACGAGGTCGCCCGGAAGGCCGAAGATGTGCTCGACGCCGGCCCGACGCAGGTAGGAGACGAGGAAGTCGCCGAGCCGCATGCGCGAGCGCATCTACTCCCTCAATACCTCGTCGAGGACGACCAGCACACCGCTTGCGCCCGGGGACACGGCGCCGGGCGCGCGCCCCTCGAGGTCTCCCGGCTGCCGCGACATCGCATTGCCGTCCGCATCGAGTCGCGCGGTGATCTGGACTTCGCCCGCGAAGGGAAGGGTCTCCAGCATGCGGTCCTCGGGACCCAGCGAGAACTCGAGCGGGAAGCGGGGTGAGGCGAAGCGTTCGACCGCGAGCGGAGGGCCGGCACCGCCGCGACGCGCGATCAGGAAGAGCACGGCGCCCGGCGGCAGCTGCCCGGAGAGCTCGTCGGCGACCGAGACCGTGCCTCGAATCGGCGGCCCGTTGGTCTCGGCGGCCTCGGCGGCGAGCGGCGGCGCGCCGCGTCCCGGAGCCGGCGGAAGGCTCGGCGGTCCCGCCTCCTCTGGCGCGGCTCCTGCCGGAAAAATCCGGGATAGATCGGGTTCGGCCGGCTGCTCATCCGGATCGAAGGGCTCGACGTTCCGGTCGCAGCCGAGCCACCCGACGAGCACGAGCGCGATCACGAAGCGGCGACGCATCAGGGGAACTTAGGGGACGTTGCGGGTGCGGCAACTCGCCAGGACGCGCGCGATGCTCCGGCGCAGCGCTTCGCCGAGTCTCGTCCCTCTTGCCGGTTGACCGCACCCGAGCCGGTGGTAGCTTCGCCCCGAGGAGCCTCCCATGTCCACAGGAGCCAGGCGGGGAACCCCGCAAGGCGCGTTGCAAGGAGCGTCGCGGGCCTGGCAGCTACCGCCCCTCGGCGGCAATCCCTCGAGCGAAGCGCAGGGGACTTCGCCGGGCAGCTTCGCGGCCCGATCACAGATCGGAACGCCGCTCCCCTTCAGCTCCCCCGACGCACCCGGCATGCCGGCTCCGTCGGAGCAGACGGCGTGGGACTTCATGCCGCCCGATTGGAAGCAGATCGACGGCCGCTGGGTTCCTCCCTCGACCTTCCAGCCGGTGACCCAGCTCGAGTTCGCGCGCATCGGCGTCGTGACGGCGCAGATGCAGCGCGTCGCCGAACGCGAGCCGCACCTGAACCCCGAGCAGGTTCGAGACGAGGTCGCCGCGGGGCGCATGGTGATCCCGGCGAACCCCGATCACCAGCGCTTCCATCTCGATCCGATGTGCATCGGGCGCGCGGGGCTCACCAAGATCAATGCCAACATGGGCGCCTCGCCGGTGGCGAGCGATACCGGCGAGGAGGTCGAGAAGCTGCGCTGGGCGGAGCGCTGGGGCGCCGACACCGTGATGGACCTCTCGACGGGAGGCGACCTCGACGCGACGCGCGAGGCGATCATCCGGGCGTCGACGGTTCCGATCGGGACGGTCCCGATCTACTCGATGATCGTCGGGCGTAGCATCGACGAGCTCGACGAGCGGGCCGTGCTCGAGACGCTCGAGCACCAGGCGTGCCAGGGCGTCGACTACTTCACGATCCACGCGGGTGTGCTGCGCGAGCATCTGCCCTTCGTCCGCCGCAGGCTGATCGGGATCGTGAGCCGCGGCGGCTCACTGCTCGCGAAGTGGATGCTGAACCACGGCCGGCAGAACCTGATGTACGAACTGTGGGACGAGATCTGCGGGATCATGCGCCGCCACGACGTCGTCCACTCGATCGGCGACGGCCTGCGGCCCGGCGGCCTCGCCGACGCCACGGACGATGCCCAGCTCTCCGAGCTCGCGGTGCAGGGAGAGCTCACCGCACGCGCGTGGCGCCACGGCTGCCAGGTCATGACGGAGGGCCCCGGTCACGTTCCCTTCGATCAGATCGAGTACAACATGAAGCTCCAGCGCCGGCTCTGCCACGGCGCTCCCTTCTACGTGCTCGGCCCGCTGGTGACGGACATCTTCCCGGGCTACGACCACATCACGAGCGCCATCGGGGCGACGGCGGCCGGCTACCACGGCGCGTCGATGCTCTGTTACGTGACTCCGAAGGAGCACCTCGGGCTACCGAAGCGGGAGGACGTGAAGCAGGGCTGCGTCGCCTACAAGATCGCGGCCCACGCCGCGGACGTGGCGCTCGGCATTCCCGGCGCCCGCGACCGCGACGATGAGCTCACGCGTGCGCGCGCGGCGCTGAACTGGGAGCGCCACTTCGAGCTCTCCTTCGACCCGGACACCGCACGCGCCTTCCACGACGAAGACCTCGACGTCGATACGGACTTCTGCGCGATGTGCGGGCACGACTGGTGCTCGGTGCGCATCAGCAAGGAGATCGTCGAGTTCGCGAGCGGAAAGGACCCGCGCTTCGCCTGGGAGGGGGCGCGCGTGAGCGACCCGCTCAACGACGAGCAGCGCGCGATCCTCGAGACGCGCGGCGTGCTCGACAGCGAGGACCTCACGCAGCTCGCGACCAAGACGCGGCGAACGATGGGTGCACGGCCCGGTGCGATGGCCTCCTGCCACAGCGAGCGGGTCGACGACGAGACCGCGCATCGGCTCCAGGACCTGCGCCTCGACCCGCTGACCCTCGAGCCTCTCGACGGCCCCACGACTCCCTGAGCGCAATGCGGCGCAGCCGCCGTGCCGCAAGCGCAAGCGAAGCGCGCAGCCAGCCGGAGGCGAGCGAAGTCCATAAGACAAGAAGCCCCGGAGCGCGAGGCTCCGGGGCGTCCCGTCCGAGCCTCACCCCCCCCGAAATGGGCCCAGATCTGTTTTTCTCTTCGGCACCTGGGACGGGGACTTGAGATCTCCCCCTTCGGCGGAGCTGCATGTCCGTGCGCCGGCAGCATCGACTGAGCGAAGCGAGCCTCCCGGGCTATCTAGCGCGATGCGGCCTGATCGCACTCGGAGAGCCGCTGAGCGTCGAGCCGCTCGGCGACGGAAACATCAACTGGGTCCGGCGTTTTCGCACCGCGTCCGGAAGCCGTGTGGTGAAGCAGGCCCGCCCCGCGCTCGAGCGCTTCCCCGAGTACCGCGCGCCTACCGAGCGAATCGTCTATGAAGCCCGCTACAACGAGGTCGCATCCCCCTTCGATCACGAGGGGATCTGCCCCCGCATTCTCTTCTTCGATCCGGACGAGTGCGTCCTGGTCCTCGAGGACCTGGGCGACGCCGAGCGACTCGACTCGGCCCTCGCGCGCGGCGCCGACGTCTCGCGGGCCGCAGCCTCGATCGCAGCATTTCTCGGTCGCGTGCACTCCGGAACGCGCGGCGCCGATCTCGCCGCGCGCTTCGCGAACGACGAGATGCGCCGGCTCCACGGCGATCACATCTTCCGCCTCCCCTACCGCCCGAATGACTTTCCGCTCTCACCCGCGCTCGCGCGGCGCGCGCGCAGGATCCAGGCCGACTCGAAGCTGGTCGCGCAGATCGATGCGGTCTACGCGCGCTATCTCGAGGCGCGCGGCGCGCTCGTGCACGGCGACGTGCAGGCGGCGAACGTGATGATCGCGTCGTCGGGTCCGAAGCTCCTCGATGCCGAGATCGCGCACGTCGGGGACCCGGCCTTCGATGTCGGGCAGCTGCTCGCACATCTGCTGCTGCCGGCCATCGCGCGCGGCCAGCCGGCGTCGGGGCAACGCGTCGCAGAAGTGGCCTGGATCTCCTATCTCAGCGCCGCCGGAAGTCCGGGCGCCGAGTCCTTCGCGGCTGCGGCCGTCCATGCGGGAATCGAGTTGCTGCGCCGGACCCTCGGCGCCGCACGCGTGGCCGCAGTCGAGCGAGACGACGCGGGCCAGGCCGTCGTCGACGCCGGTCTCCGACTCGTCCAGAATCCCCCCACGTCGCCGAGGCAGCTATGACGCATTCCATCCCGTTGCGCGCGGCCGGTGATGTCTGGCTACGCGCGATCTCGTGGCTGCTCCTCGGGGGCTGGATCGGGGCCTGGGTGTTGTTCGCCTTCGTGGTCGCGCCGACGGCCTTTCGCGTTCTGCCTTCGACCCAGATCGCGGGGCAGCTGATCGGACCCGTTCTCGCGACCCTCCACCTCTACGGCGCGGGCGCCGGCGTAGCCCTTTCGGCATCGGCGTGGGGCTTGTCCCGCACCGGTATCTGCCTCTGGCTACCGCTCGCGATGAGCGCGCTCTGCCTGGTGTCGCAGTTCGGCGTGACGAGTCAGATCGAGGCGATCCGCCCGCTCGTTTTCGGCCCCCAGGGAAGCCCGGAGTTCGCCGCTCGCTTCCAGCTCCTCCACCAGCTCTCGATGGGGATCTACACCGTCGTGGGCCTCGCGGGCTTCCTGCTCGTAGCGCTCAATGCCCGGGCGGAGTGGCGTCGCTAGGCCGAGGCGACTCCCCCCTCGCCAGACCGCCCGAATGCCGCGGAAAAACACGAAAATTTCCGTGCCGTTTGCAGAGCGCTGGTGTATGCTTGGCGCCGTTTGCCGATTTCCCTTATTTTTCGGCAAGTTACGAGATCCGACCTCGCGAGTTCCGGAGCGACCGGCATCCGCGGTTGAGCTCCGAATCGCAGGCAAGAGGGCGCGCCGGGATGGACGTCAAGATCAAGCTCTCCATCGCCTTCAACGTCTCCGAGACCTCGCTCGAGGATGCCCTCGCCGAGTACGACGAGATCACCGTCGAAGGGCTGATGCGCGAAGTGATCGACAAGGCGATCGCCTGCGAAGAGGTCTCGGTACACGTCGAGGAAGGCCCCAACACCCTCGAAGACCTCGACGCGATGAAGCGCTGACACGCGCCGTCGCCGAGACCCACGTCCGAGCTCGAAAGACTAGAAGAGCTGGAGTTGGAGCGGAGCCGCCGCGGCTTCGCCCGCTGTCGCAGCAGGCCGCTTCGGCGCCGCAGCGCGCGCCATGCCGAGAGCGCCGCGCCGCTCGCCCGCCGCGCTCGCCACCGGGCCGGGCCGGTAGATCTCCTCGGACCGCGCAAAATCGAGCAGGCGTAGATAGAAGGCCTTGAAGCGCGGACCGTGATTGAAGTGCCGCAGGTGCGCAAGCTCGTGGCACAGCGTGTTCACCAGGCTCGAGTACTTGAGCGAGCGCCCCGTGCCTACATGGCGGAGTCGGATGCGGATCCTGCCGTCGGCGAAGCAGACGCCGTAGCGGCGTCTGACGTTCGGGCGCTCCGCTTCGATCGCGCGATAGCGGAGCGTAAAACGCAGGGCGATGCGCGCCGCGTCGCGGTTGAGGCGCTCGATGAGTGCGCTTGCCTCTCGCGGATCCATGCTCCGCGGGCAACTCTTCCGGGGCCCCGTCGCTCCGTCAAGGCGTCGCCCGGGCGAGCGGGCTCCTATGGTATTGTCGGTAGATGGGCGAGGAGATCGCTCTCTTCCCGCTCTCGAACGTCGTCCTCTTTCCGCGCGTGAGGGCGCCGCTCCACATCTTCGAGCCGCGCTACCGCCAGATGGTCGAGCATGCGCTCGGAAGCGACCGTCGTATCGGCATGGCGACGGTGCATCCCGACCACGTATCGCAGATGGGTGGCGACCCGCCGCTGTATCCGATCGGCTGTGCCGGAAACGTCGCACAGGCCCAGCGCCTGCCCGATGGGCGCTTCCACATCGTGCTCGATGGAACCTGGCGCTTCCGCATCGCCGAAGAGCCGCCGCGACCGGCGGAACGTCTCTATCGCGTGGCGCGAATCGAGCGCCTCTCCGATCCCAACGCACCGAGTCAGCGCGACCGCGTCTGCGAGCTTCGCTCGCGCATCCTCGACTTCGTGCGCCGGCTCCTCACGCACTCGGATCGCGAGCGCGCCCAGGAGTTCACCCCGGGCCTCTTCGATGGCATGGACGACGAGGTCTTCGTGAACACCCTTGCCCAGGCCCTCGCACTCGCCGCGCCGGAGAAGCAGGGGCTGCTCGAGGCACCCGGCATCCCGGAGCGCTGCGAGCGGCTCGAGGGCCTGCTCGCGTTTCGCCTGGCCGAGCTGGGGCTGCCCGGAACGCGTTCGACGAGCCGTCTGCACTGAAACTTTTGCAGGGTCGAAAAACGGTGAAATATCTAGAAATCAGGCGTAAATCGATGAATGATCGATGTCGCGACGAGCTGCGACGAAGCCGCGCGACACCGCCGCGCAGCGGTGGAAGCCGCCTCACTTTCGACTTGGGAAGTGCCCGGAATCACGCTGCGATCCGCCTCTAGAACACTGGTTTTCCGTCGGTAGAGACGTCGTTTCGGATGGTGCAACCGGGTGTAGGCCGCTGGCGCCGATCACCCGCCTTCGAGCTTGCGGGGGACCCCGGAAGGTGGTCTACTGCGCCGGCGCCGTGGTGGATAGATGGGGCTGCGGCTGCCGAAATAGTCTTAGAACCGCCGAGAATCGAAGATCGAGATGAGCTTCCCCCCGGAGCTCTGGGACGGTGTTTTACGCCGCCTCGGGGCAGAGTTGCCACGTCACGCCCTCGAGGCCTGGGTGCACCCGCTCCACGCGGAGACGGGCCCCGAGGGCCTTCGTCTGCGTTGTCCGAGCGCGTTTCACCGCGCGCGCATCGAGGCGCGTTGGCTCACCCGGATCGAGCACTGCGTCGCGGCGGAGGCCGGCCGACCCGTCGCTGTCAGCCTCGAGGTGCAGGAGCGCCATGCCATTGGCCCGAGCCCTGCCGAGGCGGTCGCTTCGGAAGCTGCGAGCGCGAAAGGGGCCGCCAGAGAGCGTTCCGACGCCGACCGCGCCGCCGTCGCGAGCGCCCGCCCCGCTGCACTCGCTCCGCGGTCGGCGCCACGCCAGGCCATGCTGCAGCACAGCTTCGACAGCTTCATCGTCGGGCCGGCGAACGCGCTCGCCCGAGAGGCCACCCTCGCGGTGGCCCGCGACGCGCAGCGCCCGCTCAATCCCCTCTTCCTCGTCTCCGACTCCGGCCTCGGCAAGACCCACCTCTCCCGCGCCGCCCTCGGCGAAGCGCTGCGGCGCGGCCGCGAACGCTGCGTCTACGAGTCCGCGGAGAGCTTCACGAACCACTTCATGGCATCGATCCGCGACCGCAGCATGGATCGCTTCAAGCGACGCTACCGCCAGGACTGCGAGATGCTGCTGCTCGAAGACGTGCAGTTCCTGCGCGGGAAGAGCGCGACGCAGCTCGAGCTCTTCCACACGCTCTCGCACCTGATCGACGCGGGTGTGCGCGTGATTCTGACGGGCGATCGCCTGCCGCGAGACATCGACGGCCTCGACCCGCGCCTGCGCTCGCGGATGGGTGCGGGGCTCGTCGCGGAGATCGAGCCCCCGGACGCCGCACTGCGTCGGGAAATCCTGCGCAGCAAGGCCTCGCACGGGGGCGTGCGGATTCCCGAGCCATGTCTCGATCTCCTCGTCGAGTCGCTGCGCGGCAGCGTTCGAGACCTCGAAGGCGTGCTGATCCAGCTCGTCGCGAGCGCCTCGTTGCTCAAGCGCCCGATCGACCTCGAGCTCACGCGTCGCGCCCTCCACAAGCTTGCGCCGATGGACCCGCACGAGGCCTGCCTCGACGTCGGAACCGTGGTGCGAACGGTCGCAGCCTTCTTTGGCAGCAGCCCCGAGTTGCTGGCCGCGCGCACGCGCCGCCGCGACGTCCTGGTACAGCGCCAGCTCGCGATGTACCTCTGCCGCCAGTACACCGACGCACCGCTGGTCGCGATCGCGCGGGCCTTCGGCCGAGATCACCCCTCGGCCGCGAACGCGATTCGGCGGGTCGAGCGCGCGATCCTCGAGCGCGCACCGCTGCGCTACCAGGTAGAAGAGCTCGCGACCCGCCTCGAGCGTCTGCGCCGGGGCTGAGCCGCGGCGGCAGGCAGGCCGAATGATCCAGCGCCGACCGATCGCCTGGCACGTCGCCCGCTGGGGCGACGACCCCTGGAGCCGCGGCAGCTGGTGCACGCTGCGCCCAGGAGCCTCGCCTTCCGACCGGGCCACGCTGGCCGAGCCCGTCGCCGGACGCCTGGTGCTGGCCGGCGAGGCGGTCGATCTCGATCAACCGGCGATGCTGCACGGAGCCTTTGCCAGTGGCGTGCGCGCAGCGGACTGGTGTCTGACGGAAGGTTCCGCGGCCGAGCGGGTGATCGTGGTCGGCGCCGGGATCGCGGGGCTCGCCGCAGCGCGCCGCCTCGCGGATGCGGGCCGCGACGTTCGAGTGCTCGAGGCGCGCACGCGGATCGGCGGCCGCATCCATACGGTCGAGGTAGGCGGCGTGCGCGCGGATGCGGGTGCGGCCTGGCTCCAGCAGGAGCTTCGCAACCCGCTGCTGCCGATGGCGCGCCGGCTCGGGCTGCACCTGGTGCGCACAGGATTTCGCGCGCCGCGTGCGGTCTCTCCGCAGGGCGCCATTCCGTTGGCGCTGATCGAGCGGGCTCGCGACGCGATCGAGACGGCGCTGCGCCGCTGGGATTCCCCGCCGGGCGCTCCCGCCGATCGGCCGTTGGCAGAAGTTCTCGCCCCCCTGCTCGCCGATCCGGATCCGGAGCTGCGCCGCGCGGTGCGCTGGACACTCGAGGCCGAAATCGTGCTGGAGGCGGGCACTCCGATCGAGGAGCTGTCGGCGCGCTGGACGCTGCGGGAAGACGGGGTCGGAGCCGGCGACCACTGGCTGGTGGAGGGCTGCGGAGCGCTGACGGACCACCTGGCCGCGGGCCTCGATGTGCGACTCGGGGTGCCGGCCCGATGCATCCGCTGGAACATGGACGGCGTCGGCGTGGCGACGGCCGAGGGCGATCTGCGCGCCGAACGCTGCATCTGCGCGGTGCCGCTCGCGCTGCTGAAGGCCGGGCGACCGGAGCTGCGGCCTGGCCTGCCCGCAGGTCAGCTCCGCGCGCTCGCCCGGCTCGGAGTCGGCGTCGTCGAGAAGGTGCTACTGCGCTTCGACGAACGCTGGTGGCCCCGCACCGAGAGCGGCTACCTGCGCTGGCACGAGGACCCGTCGAGCTGGGTCGAGTGGGCGGACCTGAGCGACGGCGCCGGTGCACCGCTGGTGGCGGCGCTGATCGGGGGAGCGGCCGTCGCCCGGCACCAGCACGGCCGCAGCGACGCCGAGGTCGCGCAGGCAGCTTCCGACGCGCTCGCCCGGCTTGCGGCAAACGCCTGAAACGTCCGCCTGGTCGAATCGGCTGTGACTCGCCGAACGACGGCCTGCTGGGGTGGGAGGGGCAGCGCTGCGCGCGTCATGCGCGCCAGCCCTCGAGCGTCTTCGTCATCTCCTGGCGGCAGATGGCCAGGATCGCGGCGGTCTGCTGATCGGGGCTGCGCTCGATCGGGTCGCCGATGCGGAGGCGGATCCGGGTTCCGAAGGGAACCGGGAACAGGTTGGAGCGCAGCAAGCGCCAGGATCCGTCGATCGTGAGCGGGACGACCGGCACATCCGGTGCCGCCTCGAAGAGCGCCTGGGCGCCGGCGGGACGGAAGCGACCCAGCTCGCCCCGGCGCGCGCGGGTGCCCTCCGGGTAGATGACGGCGGACACGCCCCGCTCCACCACCTGCTCGCCTAGCTTGCGGATCACCTGGGTCGCCTCGCTGCGATCGGAGCGGTCGATGATCGCGTTGCCCCCGGCGCGAAGGTTGTACGAGATGCTGGGAATCCAGCGGGCGAGCTCGCGCTTCGATACGTACTTCGGGAAGTGGGAGACCAGCGCCGCCCCGTGGATCGGAATGTCGAACAGGCTCTGGTGGTTGCCGACGAACAGGTAGGCGCGCCCGGCTTCGAGCCGCGGCGAGCGTTCGACGTCCAGCCGCGCACCGGTGAGTCTGAGGGACCGGACGAGACAGATCTGGAGACAGCCCGCCACGCGCTCCTGCGGGCGGCGACCGAAGCAGCGGGCCAGCCGCTGGAGCGGATCGAAGACGAGCAGGATCGCCCCGAACGCTGCCAGGAACGGAACCGTCGAGACCCAGTCGATCACGCGGCGCACGCGGTTTCTAGCGTGTTGGCGGGGGGGCGGCGGCGGTGCCGCGCCGGCCGGGCTCTTCGGCGAGGCGCCAGCGCGTCGGGCCGGAGAGCTCGCGCGCGCTCTTGGGCTCCAGCGAGGGCGGGTCCTGTGCGGGATCGTCGAAGCGGCGCAGCACCTCGTAGCTGGTACTGCGCTCGACCGGCGTGCGACCGATCTCGCGGATCAGACGCCGCATGTCCTCCGCGGGGAGGTTCTCGCCGTGCTGCGAGCCCGACTCGCGGCTGATCGACTCCTCCATCAGCGTGCCGCCGAAGTCGTTCGCGCCCGACATCAGGCCCACCTGCGCGAGCTTCGGCCCCATCTTCACCCACGAGACCTGGATGTTCTTGATCCACGGGCGCAGCATCAGCCGCGCCACCGCCACGAGGCGGAGATCCTCGGGCGACGAGGAGCCCGGGCGCGCGCCGAGGTGGTTGAAGAGGATGTTGCGCTCGTGGATGAAGCCGAGCGGAACGAACTCGGTGAAGCCCCCCGTGCGCTTCTGGATCTCGCGCAGCAGCTCGAGGTGCGCGGCCACGTGGCGCGCGCTCTCGATGTGCCCGTACATCAGCGTCGAGGTCGAGCGCAGCCCGATCGAATGCGCGCTCGTCACGATCTCGACCCAGCGATCCTTGGGGAGCTTGTTCGGGGACACCACCTGGCGCACCGAGTCGTCGAGAATCTCCGCGGCGGTACCGGGCATCGTGCCGAGGCCGGCGGCGACGAGGGCGTGCTGGAGCTCCGCGAGAGTCATGCCGCCGCTCTTGCGGTGCGCGAAATCCTGCTCCTCCGGCGAATAGGCATGGATGTGCAGCTCGGGGAAGGCGCCCTTGAGCGTGGTCAGGATCTCGAGGTAGTGCGTGTGGTCCTTGTTCGGGTGGATCCCGCCCTGGATGCACACCTCCGTGGCCCCGCGCGCGACCGCGTCCTTCGCCTTCGCGAGCATCACCTCCATCGGGTGGTCGTAGGCGTCGGCATCGTCCTTGTGCCGCGAGAAGCCGCAGAAGGAGCAGCCCACGTAGCAGACGTTCGTGAAGTTCATGTTCCGGTTCACGACGAAGGAGATGTCGTCGCCGCAATCGTCGCGGCGCGCGAGGTCCGCCGTGCGCAGCAGTGCGGAAAGATCGGCGCCCGTGACGCCGAGCAGCAGCTCGGCTTCCTCGGACGACAGCTCGCGGCCGTCGAGGGCCGCATCGAGGATGCGCGCTACAAGGGGGGACACGTCGGCTAGCAGGCGTTCGAGACTCATGCGGCCTCCTCCCAGGGTCTCGGGGCGGCGCGGAAGCCCGTTGCATCGACGAGTCGGAGCGCGGCCGCGCGGACCGCGGGGTCGAAGAAATCCGGACGCCCGAGGAGCTCTTCCGGATAGACCGGCAGCCGCTCGACCAGGCGCTGGCCCGAGGCGCTCGTCGCGCGCGCGAGCTCGCGCAGCTTCGGCCAGGGCGCCTCGGGATTGATGAAATCGATCGTGAGCGGCGAGACGCCGCCCCAGTCGTTGAGCCCCGAGCGCGCGAGAAGGGCGAGTGCCTCGGGGGCGAGGTTCGGCGGGGCCTGGACGTTCATCTGCGGTCCGAGCAGCAGCCGCGCGAGCGCCACCCAGCCCGCCACCAGGGCGTCCGAGAGCGACGCGAGCTCGGCCATCGGCGTGCCGGGCTTCGGGTGGAAGGGCTGGACGATCACTTCCTGGATATGGCCGTACTTCGCGTGGACGTCGCGGATCGCGAGCAATGTGTCGACGCGTTCGGCCGAGTTCTCGCCGATCCCGAGCAGGATCCCGCTCGTAAACGGAATCCGCAGCTCGCCGGCCTCTTCGTGCATGCGCAGGCGCAGCACCGGATCCTTGTCCGGCGCCCAGAAGTGGGCGCCGCCGCGCTGGCGCAGGCGCTGGCTCGTCGTCTCGAGCATCAGCCCCATCGACGCGTTCCAGCGCCGGAGACGCTCCATCTCGGCCGCGGAGAGGATCCCGGCGTTCGTGTGCGGTAGCAACCCGCCCTCGAACGCGACCTGACACGCCTGCTCGAGGTAGGCCGCCGTCGTCGCGAGCCCGCGCTCCTCGAGCCACGCGCGGTGAGACAGGTACGCCTTCTCGGGCTTGTCGCCGAGGCAGAAGAGCGCCTCGCTACAGCCGCTGCGGACGCCGCCCTGCACGACCTCCTCGACCTCTGCCAGGCTGTAGGTCTTCGCGTCCGGGTCGTCGGGGAGCTTCGCGAAGGTGCAGTAGCCGCAGCGGTCGCGGCACAGGTTGGTGAGCGGAATGAAGACGTTGCGCGAGACGCTGACGAGGTC
>CAYPSI010000107.1:0-4139 GCA_964413375.1 uncultured Spirochaetales bacterium
CCGATGGGCGGCGTGGCGCCGTGGCGCTCCCGCCAGTGCTTACGCGCGTTCAAGAGCACGTAGGCGAGCGCCCTTCGCACCTCGCGCGGCGTGCGCAGGATCCGCAGGTGGTAGCGGCCGTGGAGCACCGGCCCCGAGAGCCCGAACGCGCGCTGGGCCGCGCGGGCCACCCGGGCCGAGATCGCCTTCATCCCGCGCCCGAGGGCCTCCTTGCCGGCGCTCTCGACGATCAGGTGCAGGTGATTGCGCTGCACCGAGTAGTGCACGAGGCGAAAGCCCCGGCGCTCGCAGCCCCGGCGCAGGCTCGGCCGCAGCTCGCGCAGGAAGCGGCGGTTGCGAAGGCCCGGCGTCCCGCTGCGCAGGCGCAGCGTGACGTGCGAGGGGCAGCTCATCGGCACCGGCGGCCGGCGCACGTGATGGACCGGAGGGTTCGCCGAAAGGGGCGGGCGCCCGGCTCCAGGTCGAGGCCCACCTCGCCCGGAGCGCATCCGGTGATCGCGAAAGCTCAGCTGCTGCGGTGCGCGTCGCATCGATATTGATTATAGCTATGTATTGATATTTCGCAACCACGGCCCCTGGCTGTCGATCAACCAACGTAAAGGATCTTCTTGCTCGGACAGATGAGCAGCCATCGAAG
Source organism: uncultured Spirochaetales bacterium (assembly GCA_964413375.1). Lineage (GTDB taxonomy): Bacteria > Myxococcota_A > UBA9160 > UBA9160 > SMWR01 > CAZUYC01. The sequence continues at coordinate 638 of CAYPSI010000107.1, forward strand.
CCCTTCGGGATGAGAGCCCGTCGCGACCGCGCATCGGGGAAGTCCGCGCCGGGGCCGCAAAGGCCTGGAATCGATGCGGAGTGCAAAGCGGAGCCGGCCCCAGCTGCCGCGCGCCCCGACGCACTGGATGGCCCCTGCGGACCGCGCTCTTCCCTCAACAAGCTCTTGAACGAATCCGCGAACTATCCTGGCGGCTCGCGTCCAAGGCACCAACAGGGACATGGGATTGCGTGAAGCTGTGGTGGGGGCAGGGCTAGGCCTCCACCGCATAGAGCCGGGCGCAGTTGTCCCACAGGAACTTCCGCCGGGTCTCGTCCGAGAGCGGGAGCGAGAGGAAGCGGTCGACGGCCTTCGGGAACTTCGAGTCCGGGTGCGGGTAGTCGGTGGAGAAGGCCACGTTGTCGTTGCCGAAGCTCGTCACGTAGTGGGGGGCCGCGACCTCGTCCGCCTCGATCGAGACCCAGCAGTTCGTGCGGAAGGCCTCGGCGGGGCTGCGGGAGAGCGCGATCTCGTGGCGGCCGACGTACTCCTCGTAGTGCTCGTCGAGGCGGTGCACGAGCCAGGGCGCCCAGGAGCAGTTTGCCTCGAGGAAGCCGGCGCGCAGGCGTGGGAAGCGGTCGAAGACGCCTCCACCCAGCATGCTGACGAGAGCGGACATCGGGCCGAGGCAGTGCGAGAAGGTGTGCCACATCATCAGCGAGTCGCGGAAGCCCAGGCCGTAGTCGCTGCCGAGGCGATCGGGTCCGCCGCCGTGGAAGCCGACCGGGATGCCGAGACGCTCGCACTCGGCCCAGAGCGGGTCGTAGGCGGCGGCGTGCCAGGGGCGGCCGTTCACCCAGCCGGGGAGCAGGAAGATCGCCTTCATGCCGAGTTCCGAGACGCAGCGGCGGGTCTCCAGGACGGCGCTATCCACGTCGTGCGGAGCCACCATCGCGGCCGCGAGCAGGCGCTCGCGGTCGGGCGCGCAGAAGTCGTGCAGCCAGTCGTTGTAGGCGCGCGCGAGCGCCGCGGCGAGGCCCGGCTCGATGCCCGCCTTGCCCACCGTTTCGGCCGAGTCGAAGCCCAGCACGAAGAGCCCGCGCGAGGGGAAGAGCACGGCCACGTCGATGCCCTCGCGCTCCATCGCTTCGAGCTGCGAAACGCCATCCCAGCCGCGGGTGACCGCGAAGTCGTAGTCGCGATCGCGCGGCGTCATGTGGGCCTCGAGCGCCCGGACCCAGCTCTGCGTCATCGTGCCGGGGCGGTTCGGGGCTTCGCCGCGCACGAGCACGCCGATGTCGCGCGGGCTGGTCGTCGTGCCGATCGGGGCGTCGTCTCGCCACTCCGGCGCGAGATAGCGCTGCCACAGGTCGGGCGGCTCCACCACGTGCATGTCCGAATCCATCACCTTGAAGCCGGCCCTGGACACTGCTGCCTCCATTTATCTCTTCGCTCGGCTGCGCCTCGCTGCGCGCTTCGCTTGCGCGATCTGGACTTCGCTCGGCTGCGCCTCGCTGCGCGCTTCGCTTGCGTTCTGGAACCCGTTCGTGCAAGCCTCGCTTGCGTCAGAGGATCCGGCCGGGACGCGCCTGCGTGTAGCGACCGCGCTCGACCAGGGTTTCGCCGCCCACGATCACCGCCTCGATGCCGACCGCGTCGCACACGTAGCGCTTCGCTCCGCCGGGGAGGTCCTTCACGAAGACCTCCTTGCCGGGCGCCACCGTGTCCGGATCGAAGATCACGAGGTCCGCGGCCAGGCCCGGCTCGAGGCGCCCGAGGTCGCGGAGCCCGAAGAGCTCCGCCGGCTGACCCGTCAGCCGGTGCACCGCCTGCTCGAGACCGAAATCGCCCCGCTCGCGCACGAAGGTGGAGAGCAGCAGCGTCGCATCCGAGGCGCCGCAGAACTGCGAAACGTGGGCCCCGGCGTCGGAAGCGCCGACGATCACGCGCGGGTGCGACAGGATCCGGGCGGTCACTTCGGGATCGGCGTGCAGCGCGCCGCGGATCGCGAACTCGGTGTGGAGCTCGTCGCGCAGCGCGATCTCGATCAGCGCGTCGATGAGGGTCCAGCCCTGCTCGCGCGCGACGTCTGCGAGGCGGCGCCCGCTGAGCTCCGCGTTCTCGGCGCAGAGCGTCTCGCCGATCCAGGCCTTCTCGAGGAAGAAGGAGAGCAGCGGCAGACCCTCCTCCACGAGCTTCGGGCGCAGCGCGGGGTCGGCGAGCAGCGCCGCGCGCTCGTCCGGCGGCCTTCGCATCACGTCTCCCCAGCTCGGGATCAGGAAGAAGCTGAAGAAGGTCTCGTCGAGCCGCAGCTTCTGGTCGAAGGGGCGAGGCGAGGCCTGGCCCAGCACCCGCCCGCCGCGCTCCCATTCCAGATCGAGCCACTCGAGGCTCTGCTCCCACAGCTGGGGCTGTGGCGGGTAGTACAGAATCGGCTGGAGCATGCAGAGAATCCCGCTCTCGCGCGAGATCTGGCCGAGCTCTTCGACGGTGGCGCGAAACTCGCCCGGGTCTCCCGCCGGCGGGACGGTCTCGAGTACGGACCCGCCGGCGCCGACCACCGCGCGGGCGAGTGCGATCTTCTCGCGTAGATCGGCGAAGCGGCTCGGCACCGGGCGCAGGAACTCGTCCACGTCGAGGTGCGAGAGCGAGAAACCGCGCGCCCCTGCGCGCACCGCGTCGCCGAGGATCTCGCACATTCGGGCGAGCTCGGCGTCGCTGGCCGGCCGCTGCTGCGAGGCCTCCCCCATCGCGAAGAGGCGCAGCGCCGAGTGCCCGACCAGAGGCGCCAGGTTCACGCCGAGTCGCCCGCGCAGGTGATCGAGGTACTCCGGGAAGGACTCCCAGCAGAAGGGCACGCCCGCCGCGAAGCTCGCCTCGCGGACGTCTTCGATCTGCTGGAACATGCCGACGATGCGCCGGATGCCCTCCGGGCGCACGGGAGCCACCGAAAGCGAGCAGTTCCCGGTGACGACGCTGGTCACCCCGTGGAGCGGTGAGGGCGTCGCGAGGCCGTCCCAGCACAGCTGCGCGTCGTAGTGCGTGTGGACGTCGATGAAGCCGGGTGCGACGACCAGCCCGCGGGCGTCGAGCTCGCGTTCGCCGCGCCCCTCGAAGCGTCCGACCGCGAGGATGCGGCCGTCGCGCACAGCCAGGTCGCCGGCGAAGGCCGCGCGCCCGGTTCCGTCGACGATGCGGGCCCGGCGCACGACCAGATCGGCTGCCTCGCGGGCGACTGCGCTCATCCGGTCTCCTCTAGCCCCACGCCCAGAGCTTCGCAGCCGTGCCGCCGAGACAGCGCGCCTGGTCCTCGGCCGGAAGCGACGAGAAGGCCTCGCGGCCCTGGGCGACCAGGCGCGCATAGCTGCGATCGTGCGTCTGACAGAAGTCGGAGCCCCACATCAGCCGCTCCGCTCCGAAGCGCTCCGCGAGCGCCGCGATGAAGTCGCGCGGATCGCCCCCGCGCGCCGCGGCGTCGAGCACGTGCGTCGACACCTTGAGGTAGAGGTTCGGGTGGGCCGCG
>CAYPSI010000108.1:0-41521 GCA_964413375.1 uncultured Spirochaetales bacterium
TTGGAATGAGAGGCTTCGAAACCGTGCAGGCGAGCGAGAGCGAAGCGGTCGATCGGAGCGCGGAGGAACGAAGAGCTGGAAATGGAACTCTCGAAGAAATCTTGGAGGAGAATCTTGGAAGGGGAGAAGGGCCGCGGCCTAACGGATGGCCGCTAAGCTGCGGCCGCCGATAGCCTACCATGACTCGTGTTGGCCGAAGCCTCACGACTGGCAGAAGCCTGCGGCCGTCAGCTTCAGCGGCTTGTTAGACGGCGGGCGGATCGCCGTGCAGTCTGAGTACTTCAAAAATGGGCCGGAGGCGCTGCTTAAGCCCGCGCGCCTTCTGGCGAGATACCACTTCCGGATCACGGTTAAAGACGACCTGGAAGTTGAACTCTTCGCCGGCCGAAGCACGCCAGGCGAGGTTCCAGAAGTCGGGCGGCCCGATGCGTTCGGCTTCGTCCGACGAGATGAACCCGAAGTACTCTGTGACGGTGAAACCCAGGGACTCGCCCTGCGAGGCGGCCGTGGCGAGGTGCTCGGATTGCCGAGTCATGCGAAAGGGTGGCAGCGAGAACTGGTGCGCCAGCGCCGCGCAGATGGACGAAAGATCCTCCTTGGACGACGCTGCGAATACGGATCTCACCCGCGCTCCCGCCGTCTAACTATCAATGGCTTGCGAGGAGGATACATCGAACCCTGCGCGACGTCGCAGCCTATTTCGCGAGCGAGTCGGCCTCGCCGGCGGCGCAACCCGGTGGAGCTTCTGAGAAGAATCGTGATCCTCGGGCTGTCGCCTCGGGACGCGAGGGCTGCAACGTTCGCAGACTACGCCGCAGCGCGGGGATCAGGCCGTGCAGGTTTCTGAGTCCGTCGTCCCTGCGTGCCCTCGTGCGGACGAGGCAGATCTCTCCCGCACCCGGCTCGATCGCCGTGGCAGCAGGTAGGCACGAAGACAGCGCATCCCGGTCCCTCGCGAGCCCTGGTGAGCCCGCCGAGAGGCCGCATCGACAGCGGCCGACCTGGCGCTCGCGAGCTGTCTGGGCGAGAAGCCAGCGGCGAAGCACCGAGTCGGGGCTTTTCTCAGCCCGCGCGCGATCGACGGCGCGGCTTCGAGCGTGTCGCCGCGCCGGCGACGTCCGCGAGGGCCGCGCCCAGGCGCGGCGCTGCGAAGTCCACGAAGGCCCGTAGCTTCGGCGCCACGAGGCGAGCGTGCGGGTAGACCAGCTGGACGGGTACAGCCGGGGGCATGAACTCATCGAGCAAGGTCGCCAGACGCCCAGCGGCCAACGCGCCGGCCACCATGTAGGAGAGCGCGATGGTGATCCCCTCACCGGCCTCGGCGGCTGCGATGGCCGCGCTGGCATCGTTGATCTCGAGCCGTGGCGCGACGGCGACGTGAAGCGCAGCGCGGCCCGTCCCGAAGCGCCATTCTCGAGTCGGCATCAGCCCGGTGAAGGCGATCAGCTCGTGGTTCTTCAGCTCCGGGGGCGCGGCGGGCCGGCCATGCTTCGCGAGATAGCGTGGGCTCGCGACGAGCACGCGCCGTACTTCGCCGACCCGGCGCGCGACGAGGCTCGAGTCGGCGAGCTGCCCGATGCGCACCGCGACGTCGATCCCCTCCTCCACCAGATCGACGACGCGGTCGAGCAGCAGCAGCGAGACACTGACCTTCGGCTGCTGCTTCAGGAATGCCCGGACGATGGGCGCGAGCGTCGTGCGGCCGAAGGTGGCGGAAGCAGTGACGGTCAGCGCGCCAGCGGGCTCTGCCTCTTCGCCAAGCGCCTCCCGTTCTGCCGCACCGAGCTCTGCGAGCAGACGGCGTGAGCTCACGAGAAAGCGCGTACCGGCCTCGGTGAGGCTCAGGCTGCGCGTCGTGCGGTTGAAGAGGCGCGCCCCGAGCCGCGCCTCCAGCGAGGCGACGGCGCGCGTGACGGCCGGCGGAGAGATGCGCAGCCGCGCGCCGGCCCGGGCCAGCCCGCCCGCGTCCGCCACCGCGACGAACACCTCGAGCTCGCGCAGGCGATCCACTTGGTATTCCTATTGATGGAATTATCATTTCCAAACTTCGAGTATTCTTCCGATCGTAGGACAGTGTCAAGCTGGCCTCCATGAACCAGAGCCGGCTGGCGAGCAGCAACGACCTGCCGATCGCCGAGACCGATCGCTTGCTGCGCTGGCCGAAGGGCCCGCGACGGGTCGATTACCCGGGGCTCTCCGAGCTCGGCCTCTGACCCAGCCGGCGGCCGCGCCACGAGGAGAACGAGAAGAGATGGGGCACCGCTTCGCAGAGCTCGCCTTCACACCGAAGGTGAAGGCGTTCCAGCAAGAGCTGGGCAGTCGGGGCGGCTATGCCCGGATGGAGAGCGGCGAGGCCAGTTACGCCGCGCTCGGCCCGCGCGAGGCCGCCTTCATCGCCCTGCGCGACAGCTTCTACATGGCCAGCGTGAGCGAGACCGGCTGGCCCTACGTCCAGCACCGCGGCGGGCCGCCGGGTTTCGTGCGCGTGCTCGACGAGAAGACGCTCGGCTTCGCCGACTTCAAGGGCAATCGCCAGTACGTGAGCGTCGGCAACCTGAGCGGCGACGACCGCGTGTCGCTGATCTTCATGGACTACCCGAATCGCGCGCGGCTCAAGCTGCTCGGCCGCGCGCAACGCGTCGAGCTGAACCAGGCCGAACTGCTCGCGAAGCTCGCGCTGCCGGCCTACCCGGCGCAGCTCGAGCGGGGCTTCCTGATCCACGTCGAAGCCTTCGACTGGAACTGCCCGCAGCACATCACGCCGCGCTTCACGGCAGCGGAGGTCGAGGCAGCGACGGCGCCCCTCCGCCAGCGCATCGCGGAGCTGGAGGCACAGCTCCCATGTTCATCGTCGCTACCGAGACGCCATCGACGCAGCGGTGCGAACGCGGCAGCACTCAGTAGGGGCCGGTCAGCCCGCGGACCAGCTCCGATGTAATGCCGGCCGTGATCGCGCCGCGCAGCTGTTCGAGTTCGTCGCCATCGAGCCACACGCCGCGACAAGTGGGACAGCGGTCCACGATCACGCTCAGCACGATCTCCTTGCGGAGACGCTGGCCGTCGATCGGGCAGCCGTGGATCTCCTCCTTCGATGCCTCGAGCGTCCGCTCCAGCAGCTCGCGGCAGCTCCGGCAGGTGGGAAGACCCTCGTACTCTTCTCGGGTGCGCTTCTTCCCGCAGCGTGCGCATTTGTCTCCAAACAGGGCCACGCTTTGTCCCTCCTTCGTGGGAGCTACTGGCGGCAGCATCGACGTTGCCGCTCACTTCAAAGCTTGCGGCTCGCCCCGAAGCTTCCGGTCATGTGCTCCGACCAGGCGGAGAGCAGCGGGGTCGCCTGCTCGAGACCGAGCGAGCGCAGCTCGTCCGCGATCGCGTGGTCTCCGAGCACGAGCGTCACACCCGCACCGCCCGGCAGGGTCTGTTCGCCGCTGCCGCCGCGAACGAAGACGTTGGTGTGCGCTACGCCCTCGATCAGCGTGTAGCCGACGGAGGAAGTATCGGGCGTCGAGCCCGAGCCGCCGCGCGGCACCGTCAGCGTGAGGACGTGTCGGCCGCCCATCTTCAGGCTGCAGGTCGCGCTGCCGTCCGCGTAGCGGAAGTCGATCTCCTCGACGCTCTTCGGAAAGCCCCAGATTCGGCAGCCGGCCTCGCAGGTGAAGCTCTGGTTCACCGGCAGCTTGTGGATGTAGGTGCCGACCTCGGCGTCGGGACGACCGGCGGGCCGCACGAAGAAGACGATCCCGACCTCGTCGTAGTCGCCGAGATCGTTGTCGCGATAATCCACGATGACGAGGGTCAGCTGCGTCTTGCCGGGAGCGGCCTCGATCGGCTCGAAGTCGGTCGGGATCAATGCGGCAGCGGCGCTGCGATCGACGCTGTACAGGACGCTCCCCGACGAGGCGTCGCGCACGACGGCGGGGATCTCGACCTTGCGTCCCTGGATCTCGTAGCTCGGCTGCTGGCCCATCGCGCTCTCCTGATGCACCGGCGCCGTGTCGGCCGACGCGTTCTCCCGCCCCACGCGCGCGCTTCCCCGCCACGGGGCGGCGCGCGAGCGGCAGCGCGAGGATAGCCCGCGAGAGTCGCCCGCGCGGGCCGACGGGATATCCTCTCGCTCGAGAGCACATCGGCAAGGGAGGGACCACGCATTGGCCTCGATCTTCACGCGCATCATCGACGGCGAGCTGCCGGGGCGCTTCGTCTGGCGCGACGAGCTGGCCGTCGCCCTTCTCACCGCCGAGCCGCTGAAGCCCGGCCACACGCTGGTGGTGCCGCGCCAGGAGGTGGACCACTGGCTCGACCTGGCTCCGGAGCTGGCCACCCACCTGATGCGGGTGGCGCAGCGCGTGGGCCTCGGCATCCAGCGGGCCTTCCGTCCGACGAAGGTCGGCCTGGTGATCCTCGGCCTCGAGGTGCGCCACGTCCATCTGCACCTCTCGCCGATCGATGCTGTGCGCGATCTCGACTTCGCGCAGGCCGACCGCAAGCCGGATCCGAAGGCGATGGATGCGGCCGCCGAGCGGCTCCGCAGCGCGCTGCGCGAGCTCGGCTACGCCGAGACCTGCGACTGACCCGCAACAGGCCGGAGCCAGGCGAGGAAGCCGAGTGGTGGACGGCCTACCGCGAGGGGCTCGCGGCTCGCCCCGAGGAGACATCCAGATGACGGATGCAGACGCGATCGACGTCGTGCGCCAGGTGGTTGCGTGCGACAACGACCGGGACGCGGCGGGCTACCGGGCGCTGCTGCACCCGGACTACCGGTCCTTCGTCCACGGGAAGCCGTCGACCACCGGGCCCGACGAGGAGGTCGCGTCCATCGAGCGTTGGTGGAGCGCTGTGAGCGACGTCCATCTGGAGGCGCTCGACTACCGCGCATCCGGCGGGGTCGTGACGCTCCGCTACACGCTCGAGGGTACCAATGACGGGGAGTTCTACGGCCGACCGGCGACGGGCAAACGCTTCAAGCTCGAGAACTGCACGCTGCTCGAGGTCGAAGCCGGGCGCGTGCGCCGGGCCTGGCGCTACGCGGACACGCTAGGGCTGTTGACGCAGCTCGGGCTGCTGCCCGGAAGCTGAGAAAGCCCCTCGCGTCGCCGACGAGCACGCCCCCGCTCGCGTCGAAGATCCGGTGATGGGCAGCCTCGCGACCGGAATCACGCGCTGGGCTTTGCCGACCACGAGCTGCACCAGCCGCCCTCCGCCACGACCCCCTGCGTGAAGAGCTGGCACTTGCCGCGCCCATCCTGCGCCGCGGTGTAGAAGAGGCAGTTCGAGCACAGCTGGTCCGGCTTGGCCGATGCACTCACGTACTGGAGCGCCTGGACGGTCGGGCGCATCGCCTCGACTTCCGTCACGAGTGTCTGCTCGCCCGCCGCGTCGGGCGAGGCGGTGGGCGCCGGGGGCTTGCGCTCCGGCGCAGCCGGCGCCGCGTCGGGCTTCGCTGCGCCGCCGCTCGGTGCCGGCGCGGCAGGGGAGGGCTTCGGGTCTTCCTTGCCGCCACCGCAGCCCGCGACCAGCGCAGACGCCGTCGGCGCTGCGGCGAGCGCGGCGAGCGTCTTGAGGCCCATGCCAACGAACGATCGCCGATCCAGGCGGAGCTCCTGGCCCATGCCTTTCGTCTCGGGCACCTGGAGCGGAACGACGGAGATGTAGGGCATGGGCACCTCTTCGCGTGGCTCGACGCCGGGAAGCGATGGTGCAGCAGCCGGCGGGAGAGTCAAACTCTAGGGCGTCGACCGGATCGGGGAGTTCAGGAGAGCACCTGGGGAGAGGGCCTCCAGCAGACGCTCGCTGGGCAGCCGGGAGCCGGCCGGCTCGAGGGGTTGGATGCAGACCTGCGTGGCGCCGGCGTCCAGATGGGCCCGAACGCGACGCCGGATCGCGTCCTCGTCGCCCCATGCGACCAGCGCGTCGACGAAGCGATCCGTGCCCTCGCCACGAAAGTCGGACTCGTCGAAACCCATGCGTTGCCAGTTCCGCTGCTGGTGGGGAACCTTCGTGTAGATGGCGAGACCCGCGCGCGCGATCTCGCGTGCACGACCGGGATCCGTCTCGAGCACGACCTTCTGTTCCACGCAGAGCCAGGCCTCGGGCCCCATCAGGCGACGCGCCGCGGCGGTGTACTCCGGCGTGACGTTGCAGGGATGGGAGCCCTTCGTCTCGGACGCGGCGAGCTGCATCATCTTCGGGCCGAGGGCCGCCAACACGATCGGTGGCGCCTCCTGCGGAGGGACGGACGCATAGACCGACTGCCTCATCTGCGAGAGATAGGCGCGCATCGACTGGACTGGCGGGCCGAAGCGATGTCCACGGGGCTCGACCATGGCTGGCAGGGATACTCCCAGGCCGAGCAGGAAGCGCCCCCCGGATTGCTCGGCCAGCGCGTTGGCGGCACCCGTCATCGCCACCGCGTCGCGCGAGTAGATCGACGCAATCCCGGTGGCGACGACCAGCGTCGACGTCTGCGACAGCAGGAACGCGGCATGCGCGAGCGGGTCGCGACCGAAGCCTTCACCGAACCAGAACGCGCCGTATCCCAGCGCTTCGATTCGTTGCACGAGCCGAGTGGCTTCGCTGGCCCGCAGCGCGTCGGTGTGGAACCAGACTCCGATCTTCCCGAGCTTCATACGCTGGTTCGCCTGCTCAGCATCCATCCTCCCATATCGTCTCCACGGCTAGCATGGTGACCGTGCGAGCCACGTTCATGAAGCGCTCTGCGTCCTCTGCGCCACGCGCTGCTTCCACGGGATGATCCGCCCAGCGCGCCCGCAACTGCTCTTGCGTCTCGAAGTGCATGCCGACGAAGCCATCTTCGCCCGCATCGGAGGTCAGCGCCTCGATGACGACGTTCTGGCTGTAGTGCCAGACCGGAATCGTGTAGCTGCGCGCTACGCGCGTGTGGGGACCGAGCCAGTGGGTCGCAAAGGCTTCGCGGCTGATGTCCGCCCGGCGATGCAGGCTGCTCACCATTCGCACCCCGGGGCTCGGCGTTCCGGACGGCCACGTGCGCTCGTAGCGCAGCGGGCAGTGCTCCTCGACGAGCCACGCGCGCGTGGGAAAGGGCCAGTCGGCCACGCTGGCGCGGATCAGCGCTTCCTCGCCCCACAGCTCCACGAAGGAGTGAAGCCCGGCGGGCGGATCCGAAGCCACCGGGAGGCTGATCGCCCGGCGGGGCAACGCGAGGGCAGCCACGTGGCGCGCCAGCATCGCGCTGGGCCCGGCGCCGACCAGGATCGCCTTGCTGCGTCTCATCAGCGGCTCGGGGACTCTGCGTTCACGGGGGCCAGCCGAAGCGGCCGAAGAGATCCGCGAGCTCGCGACGAACGCGCTCGCGTGACGGTCCCTGGTCCTCGAGCTCGAAGACGTGCTGGCTCCGAAAGGTCTTTGCCGCCTCCCGTTCTTCCTCAAGGAAGCGATCGAACATTTCCGAGATCTGGAGGCCGAAGCGGGCGTAGACTCCTTCCACGACCTTCTTCGGGTCGGCGAGCAGATCGCGAAACTCCACCACGACCTGCCGATCTTCGGGGAGCTCGTCCACTACCTCCAGCGCGTGGCGATACTGGGCGATCTGGATCTCGCCGAGGAGATTCGCGGAGGCTTCGACGAGGCTCTCGGACGCCCCCATCCCCCGCCAGTACTGCGACATGAGGTCGAGCAGGCTTGGGATCGTCTCGTAGGGGTGACGCAGCATCACGATGAATCTCGCGTCGGGAAAGAGCTCGAGCAGGCCCCGCATCTTGAGCGTGAACTGGGGGCTCTTGCAGCAGTGGATCCTATCGCCCTCGCGGCAGAAGAGGAGGCGCTGGAGCATCGACCGGTAGAAGCCCAGAATGCGTCGACGCTTCTCGGGCGGCATCCGGTCCGTCCAGAAGAGGTACTCGAGCTCCGGATAAGGGAAGGGCCAGGTCAGGCTCACGGAGCTCCAGTTCGTGAACATGACGAAGTCGTCTTCCTCCGAGCCCGTCGCTTGCCAGTCGTGGAGCTTTCGGATCTCCGCGAGGGCCTGGTCCTCGCTCTGCGTCAGGCGACGCTGGAGGAGGCCTCCGAGCACGCGCCGATCGAAGGCCTCGAGGAGCTCGACTGCCCTGTGCTGGAGGATCGACGGCAGCAGTAGTTCCCAGGTCTTGAAGGTGGAGAAGCGCTCGCCATCGGCCGAGAGAATGCGTTGGATGTGGGTCGTCCCGCTGCGGCCGTTTCCCACGATGAAGATCGGTGCGACGATGGGGATGTCCCGGAAACGCGGGAAGAAGATGCGATCGAGCGCCAGGCAGAGCATGTTCAGCGCGGACAGCGCGCTGAGGCCCACGAACACGCTCCAGAGAAAGAGCGCTCGGCGGAGGCGGAAGGGTTCCGCGACGATGAGCCGACCGATGCGCATCCAGGTGGCGAAATCGAAGTACATGCCAGCTCCTCAGCCACGCAGCGGTCCGATGAAGCTGGCGGCGTAGGCCTCGAGGTGCTCCCGCTTCTCGTCCAGACTCGTCATCTCGCCGGAAGTCCGCATGGGGGGTGGGTTCACGATCATCGTCACACCGGCGGCCTCGAGGCGGCGGAGCTCATCCGGGCCGGGAGGCGCGTTGAGTGAGAGCGCTGCGTCGAAGGGTAGGTGGGCCCCGCCGAGTCTGCGGCGCATCGCGCGCAGCGCGTCGAGGATGGGAAGCACCGCTTCGAGGTCGTAGTTGACCCCGATCCATCCGTCCGCGGCCGCGGCCCGTGCGAGCGCCGACGGGCTGTGGCCGCCCACGAGGATCGGCGGGCAGCGTGGCGGGGCGGGCGCCATCTGCACGGGCTCGAAGTCGTAGAACTCGCCGTGGTGCTCGACCATCGCACCGGAGAAGAGCTTGCGGATGACCTCCAGCATCTCGTCCGTGCGGCGCCCGCGGCGGCGGAACTCCCGCCCCACCAGCGCGAACTCCTCCTCCATCCAGCCGACTCCGATGCCGAGCAGCACGCGGTCGTCCGAAAGGATGGCCGCCGTGGAGATGGCTTTGGCCACCGTGAACGGATCCCGCAGCGCGGGGATGTAGACGGCGGGCATGAAACGAACGCGGCGTGTGGCCCGAGCGAGATGGGCGATCAGGATCCATGGATCGAGGTATGGGGTGTTGCCGTCGGTCGCCATCTGGCCGCCCGCGGCGTAGGGATAGCTCGACGCGAGGGTCTCCGGGCGCACCAGATGATCGCTCATCGTCAAGCCGGAGAAGCCGAGATCCTCGGCCAGCTGGGCGACCGGGACGAGCTGATCGACAGGTGTTCTCGCGAGCGACTGCCAGAATTCCAACTCGCCTCCTTCAGCTGCCGAGCGGGACGATGTAGCGCTCGGCGAACTCCTCGAGCGAGCGGCGCTTGTCGTCCAGGCTTGGTGCGTCGACACCGCGGTAGCTCCAAGGCGGTACGTTGACGCTCGTCGCGCCGGCGTCGCGGTAGCGCTCGTACTCCCCGGAATCGGGCGTCGACGGATAGTGCGAGATCATCACATCGAGTTTGCGTCCCTCGCGACCCGCACGTTTCTGTTCCTCCCGGAGTCGCGCGACGATTCCTTCGAGCTCATCGGGCGATTGGCGCAGGCCGAGCCAGCCGTCGTTGCGAGCGGCGCGCCGGAACGAGGCGTTGCCATGGCCGCCCACGCGGATCTCGATCCGACGATCCGGTGCAGGCGCCATCTGGACGGCGTCGAAGTCGTAGCATTCGCCCCGGTGCGCGACGCCCTCGCCGGTCATCAGCTTGGCGATCACCTCGAGCATCTCGTCTGCCCGGCGGCCGCGCCGTGCGAAGGCCTGCCCCGTCAACGCGAACTCCTCTTCCATCCAGCCGACGCCCACACCGAGCACCACGCGGTCCTTCGACAGCAGCGCGGCCGTCGAGACGGCCTTGGCGACGTTGAAGGGGTCCCGCAGCGGCAGCACGTAGACGAAGGGCATGAAACGGATCCGTGTCGTTTCCCGTGCCATCGCGCCGATCAGCACCCACGGATCCGGAAAGGGATCCTCCGCGTTCCAGAAGGGCTTTCCGTCGGGGGTGTAGGGGTAGAGGCTCTCGATCCGACGCGGCTTCACCAGGTGATCGCTCACGGTGACCCCGGCGAAGCCCAGCTCCTCGGCGAAGCGTGCAAGTGCGATGAGCTGATCCATTTCGGTGACGGCGAGGGACTGCCAGAACTCCATGGGACCTCGAAATGTGGCTCGCAGGAGCTCCACCGACGAAGCGGGTTCGTGGTCAACGCAGCTCTGCCAGGCGGACGACCTGGCAGTCGGGCTTGGGGTGCTCCCGGGCGTTCACCCAGCGCAGCCCCATCGTGCCGTGATGGTGGCCCGCCGTCTCGAGCCAGTTGGGAAGGCCTGGGTCGCGGTGGGCCACCACGATCCGGAAGGAGCCGTCCGGCTCGTAGTGGGCCTGGGTGTGGTTGATGTCGATCTTGTGGAAGCGGTAGTCGAGAGATTCGATCCAGTAGTTGTTGACCTGGAAGTTCCAGTAGTCGCATTCGGGCGGTGTCGCGCGGATGACCAGTGCCTCGTCCGCCCCGACCGCCCAGTAGCCCTGGTAGTAGAAGAGCGCGGGGTCGCCCTGGGCGCCCGAGACGTCGCGGACGACCAGCTCGTTGGGGTGGTCGGCGTAGCTCTCGCTCCAGTCTGCGAAGAGGTTGGCGCAGGCGCGCAGGTACTGGCCGCTGGCGATGAGCCCGTCGTGGAACTTCGCGGCGTCGAGCGGCGGCGTCCCGCCTTCGGCGCCGACGCGCTCGATCTGGAGCTCGTAGAGCGCCTCGCTCGCGCGGTCGTGGCGGGTCTGCCGCACGATCAGCTGGTGGGTCTCGGGATCCATGGGAAGCCAGTTTCCCCTGTGCTGCCCGGTGCTGATGATGACCTCGAAGCTGCCGTCGGCAGCGATCTCGAGGTCGGCGGACTCCAAGCTTCCGCCGCACCCCGCGCGCCCGCTCCCGTAGCCGCCGTAGTAGGTGCTGAGGCTCATGTAGGGGACGGTCCCCCGCTTGCCCCGGATGCGGTACTCGTGGTGGCCGCTGATGTTGGCCATCAGGTAGCAGGAGTCCGGGTTGTCGCAGCCGAGCTTCATGGTCTCATCCGCGGTGCGCCGGAAGCCCGGCGTGAGCGGGTCGGGCATCTCGACGAACTGACCCAGGGCCATCCGCGCAACGCGACTCAAGTATCGGAAGCCCTCGGCCCGGTCGAGCGCGCCTTTCGGGGAACGCTCCCGCAGCACGACCTCGCCCGACGCCTTGAGGGTGTCGCAGAATTCCGCCCATGCGCTTCCGTCGACGACTCGCTGGACCTTGTCGACCGTCATGCTGGTTCCCTTCTTCGAGCCGGCGTTCAGAGTGAGAGGCGCATGGGGAGCGCTTCGTAGCCCCTGATGAACTCGGTGCGAATGGGCTTTGCCCGCTCGAAGTCGATCTCGTAGCAGGGATAGCGCGCGAGGATCTCCTCGAGAGCGATCCTCGCCTCGAGCCGTGCCAGATGGATTCCGAGGCAGAGGTGCTCGCCTACCGAGAAGCTCAGGATTCGCCTGGGCCTTCGCCTCAGGTCGAAGACGTCCGGCTGCTCGAACTCGCGCTCGTCCCGGTTGCCGGAGGCGTAGAGGAGCATCAGGCCCTGCCCGGTCCGGAGCTTCTCGCCGTGAAGCTCGACATCTCGCGCGACCGTGCGACACAGGAACTGGGTCGGATTGTCATAGCGGAGCGCTTCGTGGAGGGCCTCGGGGACGAGTTCCGGACAGCGCAGCAAGATCGCGCGCTGTTCGGGGAACTGCGACAGCAGCGAGAGGAGCAGCGTGATGCCCTTCGCGATGGTCTCCGAGCCGCCGATCACCAGCATGCCGAGGTGCATGCCGGCCTCCTCGTCGGTGAAGCGGCGCCCGGTCCTGGCCTCGACTCCGAGCAGGGAGTTCACGGCGTCCCTGGCCTGGGAGGGCTGCTTGCGTCGGGCAAGGGCCAGCTCCGTGCAGTAGGCGTTGACCTCTTCTATGGCGGCGAGCCCGTCGGGTGTCATGCTGCCGTGATCGGGGTCGTGCTGGAAGAAGCGTCGCACCCAGTCGACCATCGTTCCTGCGTCGGCGTCGGGCACCCCGATCAAGTGGGCGGCGATGCGGGTCGCCAGGGGGACGGCGAAATCGTTCATCGCATCCATGCTGCCGCGCTCGCGCGCGCCTTCGAGGAGCCCGGCCGCAAGCGCGCGCACGAGAGGCTCGAGGCGTGCCACCGCTCGCGGCAGGAAGAGCGGCAGGAAGATCCCGCGCAGCGAAGCGTGCAGAGGGGGATCCGAGTAGTTGAGGATGGGGATCACACCCTGTTGCTTCGTGAGCACCTGGGCGGGGAGGGTGCCACCCGCGGAAGAGAAGGTCGCAGAGTCGATCGACGCATCCCAGATGTCCTGGAAGCGGGAGAGCGCCCAGGCGTCGTACTTCTTCACATGGTAGGCGGGCGCCTCGTCACGAAGCGACCGGTAGATCGGGTGCGGCGCCGACAGAGCTGCTTCGGAGTAGGGGTCGTAGTCGACCAACGCGCTGAACCTCGCGGCAAGGGTCGTCAGATGTCGTAGGCGATGTCGTACTGCGCGATCTTCCCGTCTCTCAGCTTGAGGATGTCCATGTAGGGGTGGTACTCATCCGCTTCGCCCGGCGCGGTGATCCGCAGATGGCCGCGAATGGCGATGAGGTCGCCGTCGATCTTGATCTTGGTCGGCACGTGTTCGGTTCTCTCACCGCGGCTCTTCCGGTGGGCAATGGACTCGGCGAGGAAGCGGAGGTAGCCCCCCAGGTCGAAGGGCTCGAGGACGCCCTCGGCGAGCGCCGGAGATCACGATCTGCACGTCGGCCCGCTGTGGGCCGGGTCGAGTTCGCCCGGGTGCGGCCTGTGGGCGGGGGACGCCATCCGGAGAAACACCCGTTCCAGGAAGTGAAGCGTTTGTAACGAGACGATCGCGGATCTGCAACCAGGCGCGCGATCCGCTGGCGGTCCGGGCGCGTGCTAGCTGCCGCGCTTCGCGCGGCGCCCGCCGCGGCGATCTCGCAGGCCAGCTCGCAGCCGGTGTTGCCGATTCCGACCACGACGATCCGCTTGCCGCGGAGCGCGATCCGCGTCGCGGGATCCCGGTAGCGATGGGCGTGCATCAGCTCGCCTTCGAAGTCGCCGGGCAGGTGGGGCATGCGCGGGGTCCAGTAGCTGCCGGAGCAGGCCACGAGCGCGTCGTAGTGCGTCTGCGAGATCTGTCCCGTCGCGTCGCGCACGTCGACCTGGAATCCCGAGGGATCGAGCGGTCGGGCGGCTCTCAGCTCGCTGCGAAGCTGGATCCGATTCCGGAAGCCGAAGCAGTCCACTTCGAGCCCCGCCTCGACGAGCGTCTTGACGGCTACCAGGCCCCCCGGACCCGCGCCGACGACGCATACCTTCCGGGTCACTGGGTCGACGCGCCTCCTCACGCTGCCGGAAGCAAGTGAATTTCGAAACCGACGTCCCCGCCTACCGGAACAGATCCTGCTCGGGGTCGCGGAGCGTCGAGCGCAGGCTGCCTTCGCCTCGCGGCGCGATGCCGTCGATCCAGACGGCGGGGACGCCCGAGTCCTTGGTCATCAGCATGCCCGCGGTGGCCGCGAGCTGATCGGCGGTCGCCATCGCGGTGACCTGGAGGGTGCGACCGCCGAGATCGGGGCGCCCGCGCAGATCCTCGATCGGCGCGATGCCGGCGCAGCCGATCGCGACGTCGACGAGGCCCTCACGCCACGGACGGCCGAAGGTGTCGCTCACGATCACGGCGAGTGGACCGCAGCCGGCGTCCTCGAGCTCTGCGCGCAGACGCGCGGCCGATGCGTCCGGGTCCTCGGGCAACAGCACCGCGACGTCCGTGCCGGGGGCGTTCGAGAGATCGACGCCGGCGTTGGCGCAGACGAAGCCGTGTCGCGTCTCGCAGATCAGCACGCCGGGGCCGCGCCGCACGATCCGCCGCGACTCGCGCAGCACGATCTCGATGTGGCGCGGGTCCTTCCCGTCCTCGCGGGCGATGCGCAGCGCCTCTGCGGACGGCTCGATGTCGGCGAGCGCGACGATGCGCCCCTCGGCCTTCGAGACGACCTTCTGACATACGACGAGCACGCCGCCCGAGAGGTGCAGGCCCCGGCGCTCCGCGGCGTCGAGCACGAGTCGCGCGAGAGCGTCGCCCGCGCGCACCGCGGGGATGCCGCGCAGCGCGATCGCGCGCAGCTCGTCGGGTGAGGCGACTGGCCCGGTCGCTCCCGGCACGAGCGTTTCGAGCAGCGCGCGCGTGCGGGGGCCGGCCCCTCCCGAGCGGCGCAGTGCGTCGAGGTCTTCCGGCGAATCCACGTCGATCGCGAGCGAGGGGAGCGCGAGCTCGCGGAAGTCCACCCCGGCGCGGGCTGCGAGATCGCGGTGGCGCTTCGCGCTGCCCGGGCCGAAGGCGGCCGGGATCGCGTCGCGCGGTACGCGCAGGAGTGCGGAGCTCCCGCCGTCCTGTGACGGTGCGAGAGCCACGCCGGGGCCGTCGAGCGCGTGCAGGAGCCTCTCGATCTCGCCGGCGCGTACGCCGGCCACGTCGCCGAGCACGACGAGGATCCCGTCGCCGCGGGCGGGCGCGAGCTCCGCAGCGGCGGCCTCGACGGCAGCGTTGAGCCCCGCGTCCTCACGCAGCAGCACCTCGGCGCCGGCCGCGCGGGCCGCCCGCGCCACGTCGGGATCGGGGGTGGCGACGGCGACGCGGCCCAGCCCTCGCGTCGCGAGCAGCGCCTCGAGCACGTCGCCTAGCATCGCGATCGCGAGGCGCTCGGTCGCGGCCTGCCCGAGCTGGGGAACCAACCGCGACTTTGAAGCCGCGAGGGACTTCACCGGAACGAGGGCGGCGATCATCGCAGCGCGTCGGCGAGGCCGAGGGCCGCGCGCGCCAGCGACTCGGAAGCCGCGGCGTTGCGCATGATCGTGTCGATCGCGAGCGCGCGCAGGCCGAGCGCCTCGACGTCCGGGAGCTGCTGCGCGTCCCGGGTATCGAGCACGAAGCCGCGCGCGAGATCGCGGTAGAGGCGCGCCACACCACGCGCCGATACCTCGGAGCCGGTCGCTCGCAGCAGCCGATCGGCGGGGCCCTTGAGCGGCGCCCCTCCGACGATCGGCGAGATCGCGACCACCGGCGCGCCGGACGCGCGGATCGCCTCGCGCACGCCCGGCACGGCGAGGATGGGCGCGATCGACACGACGGGGTTGCTCGGGCAGACGAGGATCGTGCGCGCGTTGCGCAGCGCGTCGCAAACGCCGGGGGCGGGTCGCGCGCAGCGCGCGGCCGCGAGATCCACCGCCTCGACGTCCGACGGCGCGCCGTCGCGTACGAGATACTCCTCGAAGTGAAGGCGGCGACCCCCGGAGAGCTCGACGATCGTCGGGGTCGGGTCGTCGGACATCGGCAGGATGCGCGTCGCGACGCCGAGCGCGCGGCGGATCTCGTCGGTCGCGCTCGCGAGACCGATGCCGGCGCGCAGCCGCAGCGTGCGGTGGAGACAGGTTGCGAGGTCGCGGTCGCCGAGGCGGAACCAGGTTTCGTGGCCGAAGCGGCCCAGTGCCTCGACCGCCGCGAAGCTGTCGCCGCTGAGCCCCCAGCCGCGTTCCGCATCGACGAGACCCGCAAGCGTGTAGGTGACGATGTCGAGGTCCGGCGAGACGTCGAGACCGTAGAAGACCTTGTCGTCTCCGGTGTTCACGATCGCGGTCACCGCCTCGGCGGGAACCGCGCGGACGAGTCCGCGCAGGAAGCGGGCCGCGCCGACGCCTCCCGCGAGCGCGACGACCGGCAGCGGAGAGTTCGGGTCCGTCATCGCGCGGCCCTTCAGGGAGCGGCGCTCTGCGCCTCGAGCGCGCGCAGCTCTGCCTGGAGCGCCGGGAGCCGCTCGGCGATCGCGCGCAGCTCCGGTGACTCGAGGATCGTGAGGTCGTCCCCCGAGCTCACGTGCGCCTTGAGCGCCTCCTCGTCGCGCGCGATCGCTGCGGCGAGCTCCGTGCGGCGCGCCTCGGCGTCGCGCGACAGCGGCTGCGTTGGCGCCGGAGGCGCGATGCTGGGGGGGCTCGGCGGCCGCGCCGCGGTCGCCAGCGAAGGGGGTGCGGGTTCGAGCGGGGCCTGCTCGAACGGCGC
This sequence comes from uncultured Spirochaetales bacterium, assembly GCA_964413375.1. Classification (GTDB taxonomy): domain Bacteria; phylum Myxococcota_A; class UBA9160; order UBA9160; family SMWR01; genus CAZUYC01. Next base: position 16,137 of record CAYPSI010000108.1, read on the forward strand.
CGCCTCCGGCGGGCCCGGCGGAACCGATCGCAGCGGGGCCGCCTCCGGCGGGCCGGGCGTCGGCGGGGGCGCGCTCGGGGGCTCGGCGCTAGGCACGTCGACGACGATCTCGCGGGTGTCGCGGAGGGTCTGGCCCTCGACCTCTGGCGCGCGCCCGGGGGCGTTCCACGGATCCTGCGCGAGCGCCGGATCGCCCGGCGGAGCGAAGATCGGTAGCGGCTTCGCGATCGCCGGCTCGCGCACGGGTGCGGGAAGCATGCCCGCCTCGACGGGAACCAGCGTCGAGCGGCGCGCCGCCGGCACGCGGTCGGGATCCGGCGTGAAGCGCGCGACGCCGTCCGCGTCGATCCAGCGCCACAGCTCGGCGCCGGCGCCTCCGGGGGCGGCCAGGGCTGCGAGGAGGAGCCCCAGGAGCAGGGGGCGCGCGGCGCTTCGGAGCTGCATCGAAACGATTCTTCTGGACGCGCCCGAAGGCGTCAACTCGGCGCTCCGGGCTCCGGGGGCGTCGTCGTCGGATCTGCCGCCCGGCCGACGGCCCGCACCGTCGCGTGCTTCACGCCTGCGTCGACGTGCGGGCACACGAGCCGGTCGCTCGAGGCCCGCGCTCACGCGGCGACCCGTCCCGACGCGCTCACCGCGCCGTGCAGCGCTCCGAAGGGGCGTGGCACGCCCCTTGCTCCGCGAGCCCCTGTGGAGCGCATCGCCATGGGACTCGCAATCGCACTCCTTGGGCTCGGGATCGATCGCGCGGACGCAGAGCCGCTGGAAGCGGAGCCGCCCGCGTCGGTGGCCTGGCAGCGGATCGCCGATCTGCCGCGAGGGGAGGGCGCCACCGCGCTCGCCGTCGACGCGGCGACCGGCGAGATCGCGGTCGGGGATGCGTCGGGAGTCCTGCGGGTGAGCGTCGGGCGAAGGCCCTCCCGGATCTTGCGCCGCAGCGAAGTTCGCGACCTCGCCTACCTCGAGGGGGGTGATCTCCTCGCTGCGACCGCCCAGGGTCTGTATCGCATCGAGGCGTCGGGACGCGTTCGCGACGTCTCCCCGGGGCCGGGGTCCGAACGGCGCCCGCTGCGCGTCGCCGTCGCGGGGGCGGTGATCGTGGTCGCTACCGAGGGCGGAGCGTTCCTGTCGGTCGATGCGCAACGCTGGCGGCCGATCTCGAACCTGGCCTCGGGCCCGGTCGCGGCCGCGGCGATCCGAGCGGGTGCGCAAGGGTTCGAGGTCTTCGTGCTGGTGCGCGGCGAGCTCTACCGCGTCGACGTCGAGCTGCGCGGCACGGAGCTCACGGTGGCGTCTGCGCGGCGTGAGGCACCGGGACTCTCCTCGCGTGAGGAGCCGATCGACGTGATCTGCGGCCTCGCCGGCGCGGATCTGGCGCTGCTCTATCCCGCGGCGTTTGCGCTGCGCGACGCAATGGATGGCCGCTGGCGGCTGGTGCGGCCCGCGCTTCCGCCGGGGGCCCTCGCGTATCGGGTCGCAGAGGGCTTCGGCCGGCTCTGGCTCGCGACGGATCGGGGTCTGCTCGAGGCCGCGGGCCCGGAAGGAGCTTGGCGCCGGGTGGCGGTGTCCACCGGCTCGCGCGACGCAAGCGCCCTCGTTGGCGTGGCGGGCTCGCTCCACGCGGTGATCGGAGGGGCGGTCTTCCGCGCAGGGCCGGCGCGCAGCCCGGCGCCGAGCGTCAGCCTGGGCGAGCTGCCCGCGGATCCCCCGATCGAGCGCATCCATCGCGCGGCGCTCGACTACCTCGATCTCGGACCCGGGCGCATCGGAGAGATGCGCCGGGGCGTCCGGCGCCGCGGCTGGCTGCCGCAGATGGTGCTCGCCGGGGTCGCCTCACGCGATCGCGACGAGGGAACCGACGTCGACGAGGCGATCGCGTCGGGCTCCTTCTACCGACTCGTGGACCAGGACAAGGGGAGATCGCGCGACGACGCACTCTCGCTCGCGTTCACCTGGGAGCTCGGGGAGCTCTTCTACCACCCCGAGCAGATCGACGTCTCCCGCGAGGCGCGCGAGGTGATCGAGCTTCGCGACGACGTGCTCGACGAGATCACGCAGCTCTACTTCGAGCGCGGCCGCGTGCTCATCGAGCTCGCGGCCGCGCAGGCACCGGAGGAGGCGCTGCGGCTGCGGCTGCGCGCAGCCGAGCTCGCGGCAGGGATCGATGCCTGGACGGGCGGCTGGTTCTCGCGCGTGCTGCGCGAGGCCGGGCCCTGAGACCGCAACCAAGCTCGGAGTCCCGACACCCCCCGCCATGGAGGAGAGATGTTCAAGAACCTGCCTTGCTGGACGCTGCTGCTGGGGATCGGCATGGCGCTCGTGCCCTCAGCGGCACGCGCGCTCCCGGTGATCTCGGAGTTCTTCTACGACGCCGTCGGATCGGACGACGGGGGCGGCTTCGTCGAGCTCTACGGGGCGCCGGGCACCCTGCTCGATGGGCTGCGCATCGAGGGTGTGAACGGCACCGGGGGTGCCATCGGCCCCGTTCTCGCGCTCACGGGTGCGATCCCCGCGGACGGCTTCTTCGTCGTCGCGGACGATCTCGCCGGGGGAGCGACGCTGGTGGCGAACGCGGATCTCGTGCTGAACTTCGACTTCCAGAACGGCCCCGATTCGATCGTGCTGCGCTCGGGCGGCCAGCTGCTCGATGCGGTGGGCTACGGGGTCTTCGCGGCGGGCGACGTGTTCGCCGGGGAGGGGTCGCCCGCGCCCGCTGCGCCGGCCGGTGCGAGCCTCGCGCGGAACCTCGCGAACGTCGACACGGACGACAACGCGGCGGACTTCGCGGTGCTCGCCGTGCCGACGCCGGGCACGGGCGGCCTGGCCCCCGTGCCCGAGCCGGGGACACTGATGCTGCTCGGGCTCGGGCTCGGCGGAGTCGGCCTGTGCGGACGGCGTAGACGCGTGCGGGCGTGATCCCACGGCGGCGGCCCCCATCCACCCTTCCGAGGCCGCCGCCCGGAGCCCCGACGGGCTAGCGCCCGTCGGGGCTCCTCCCTTTCCGGGGCTCCTCCCGTTCTAGGAAGGGGAGCCCCGCTCGACTAGGCTGCGCGCGGATGCGGATCCACGCCGTCTATGCGCGCCTGCTGCGCCCCTTCCGACGCCGGCGAATGCGGCGCTTCGCGCAGGAGTTCCGGGCATCGCCGGGTCTGCGCGTGCTCGATGTCGGTGGCAGCAGCTTCAACTGGAGCTTCGTGCCCGAGACGCCGCGCCTCGTGCTGGTGAACCTCCGCGCGCCGAGCGACGCTCGGTCGCTGCCGGACGGCATCCGTCTGGTGATCGGCGACGGGACGCGGCTCGCCTTTGGCGATGCTGCCTTCGACGTGGCCTTCTCGAACTCCGTGATCGAGCACCTGGGGACGCCGAAACGGCAGGCGGAGTTCGCGGCGGAGCTGCGCCGCGTCGCGCACGGCGTGTGGGTCCAGACCCCGGCCCGGAGCTTCCCCTTCGAGCCACACCTGCTCGCACCCGTCGTGCATTGGCTCCCGCGACGCTGGCAGCGGAGGCTGTTGCGGCGCTTCACGCTCTGGGGCTGGCTCTCCCGCCCGACTCCGGAGCGCGTGGAGCGCTTCCTGGCGGAGACGCGGCTGCTGGGCCCGCGCGAGATGCGCGAGCTCTTTCCCGACTGCGAGATCCGCAGGGAGCGCTTCCTCGGCCTCACGAAGTCGTATGTCGCGGTGCGCCCCGTCGCGGCGCTGCGTTAGGCTCCGGGGGACCATGGGCAGCTCACTTCTGGCTTTCGACGAGGCCGCGCGGCGCAAGCTCGCGGAGATGCGGGACGCCGGCCGCTTCGACGGCTCGGCGCTGCGCGTCTCGGTGCGCGAGCACGGCGCGGCCTTTCGCTACGCGCTCGAGCTGGTCGACGCCGCGAGCCGATCCGGCGACGACGAGCTCCTGCTGGCCGACGGGATCTCCTTCTACGTGGACGCGCGCAGCGTGCCGCTGCTGTGCGGGGCGATGCTCCAGTACGTCGAGAACCTCTCCGGCGGCGGCTTCCGCTTCGAGAACCCGAATCGACCGCCGCTGCTCGACGTCCCGCTCGCCGGGGCGATCCAGCAGCTGCTCGACGAGCAGGTCAATCCGGGGATCGCGGCGCACGGGGGCCGCGTCACGCTGATGGACGTTCAGGGGGGCCGCGTGGTGGTCGAGTTCGGCGGGGGATGCCAGGGCTGCGGGATGGCCGACGTGACGCTGCGCGAGGGGGTGAGCGCCACGCTCCGGCAGGCGCTTCCGGAGATCACCGAGGTCGTGGACGCGACCGACCACGGGGCCGGGGAGAGCCCCTATCACCCGCGCTGAGCCGCCGCTGCGAGGCTTCCATGCCCCCGGGGGAAAGCCTCCCGTTCAGGCGCCCGCCGGGACCGCCGATCCGTGCCAGGGGCCCCTCTGGAGAGAGCATGATCACTGGCTACAACGCCAACATCCCGCACGGCGATCGCGTCTTCCACGTCCAGACGGAGGACTCCGGCCGCGCCCATCCCCACGTGACCACCCTGTTGTATTTCGAGGGCACGATCCTCGCGTCGGAGCGCAGCGACTACGCCGAGATCGTCGATGCGTCGGATCTCGTCCCGCGTGTCCGGCAGCTGATGGAAGAGCAGCATGCGATGGTGGTCGACCGCCTGCGCCGCGGGCACTACGACGCGGTAATCGCGGCCAGGCTCACGGGGCCGCCGCGTATCGCCTCCGAGCGAGCGCGGGTGATGGCGACACCGGCCGCCAGGCCGGTAGCGCCGAGCCTGCGCGCAGCTCCGTCGCAGCAGCGGGGGTTGCCCCGACCCGGCCCCGACGGCGCGTCGGCCGGGCCCAGCGAAAGCGCGCGCGCGTTCGGCGACGGGATCGTCTCGGAGCGCCCGCTCGACGACGTGATCCTCGAATACCTGGTCGCGAAGGCGCGCGAGCGGTCGGGCGGGGGGCGCGGCTCCCGATCCGAGGGGTGAGCGAGGGGTGAGCCAGGTGTGAAGCTCCCGGGCCGACAGGCCGGCCCCGCAATCGCAGGGGGCGGGGCCGCGGGCGCGCGGGTGGCGTCGAGGGCGATCGGCGATGCCGCGATCGCCACCTACCACGTCTCCAAGTCCTACGCCGCCGGAAGCTTTGCGCTGCGCGACGTCAGCCTCCAGCTGCGCAAGGGCGAGTTCGTGTTCTTGACGGGTCCGAGCGGCGCCGGCAAGACGACGCTCTTGCGGCTGCTCTTCGCGGCGGAGCGCCCGAGCGAGGGGCAGATCGTCGTGCTCGGTCGCAACATCGCGCGGCTGCGTCCGCACGCGATTCCGCAGCTGCGCCGCAGGACCGGCGTCGTGTTCCAGGACTTCAAGCTGCTGCCGCGCCGCACGGTGGAGGAGAACGTCGCCGTCGCGCTCGAGGTCGTCGGGAGGCCGAGGCGGGAGGTTCGCGCGCGGGTCTTCGCGGTCCTGAAGCAGGTCGGGCTCCAGCACCGCCGCTACCAGGTCCCGCTCGCGCTCTCGGGCGGAGAGCAGCAACGGGTGGCCATCGCGCGGGCGCTCGTGAACGAGCCCGAGATCCTGCTCGCCGACGAGCCGACCGGAAACCTCGATCCCGATCTCACGGTGGAGATCATGGACCTGATCGCGAGCGCCGCGACGCGCGGTACCACCGTGGTGGTCGCGACGCACGAGCTCGCGCTGGTGAGCCGTTACGGCAAGCGCACCGTGCGCCTCGAGGGAGGGCGGATCGTCGAAGACGGGCCGCCCGCCGGGCGCCTGCGGTGATCGGCTCGCTCGCCACCCGCGCGGCCTGTCTGCTGCGCACGGCCTTCCGCGGGCTCGTCGCGAGCCCTGTCACCAGCGCCGTCGCGGTGGCGACGATCGCGATGAGCCTGCTGCTCGTCGGAGCCTTCGCACTGCTGGCCTGGAACATGGAGGAGCTCTTGCGCGGGGTCGGCGACGAGCTCCGGGTGACCGCCTACCTCGAGGAGGGGCTCGCGGCCGAGCGACACGAGGCGCTCGCGGCGTCGGCGCGCACGGTCGAGGGCGTGGAGGAAGTGCGCATCGTCTCGAAGCAGGAAGCGCTCGAGCGCTTCCGCGTGGGAGTCGGGCGCGGGGGCGCCTACCTCGAAGGGCTCGATGAGAACCCGCTCCCGGCCTCACTGGAGATCACGCTGGCGCCCGCGAGCCGCTCCTCGGAGGGCATGCGGGTCGTGGTGGGCTCCCTCGCGGGGCTGCCGGGGATCGAAGACCTCACATCGGGACAGGAGTGGGTGGAGGGCTACCTGCGGGCGATTGCGTTGGTGCGCGGCGTCGGGATCGGTCTCGGCGTGATCCTCGTCTTCGCGGCGCTGCTGATCGTTTCGAACACGATCCGGCTCGCCGTGCTCGCGCGTCGCGACGAGCTCGAGATCCTGGCGCTGGTCGGGGCGAGCCGCGCGTTCGTGACGTCCCCCTTCCTGCTCGAGGGCGCGGCGCAGGGCGCGGCGGGCGGGCTCGTGGCGCTCACGCTGCTGGGAGCGCTCTTCCGCCTGGTGCTACCGGAGCTCGAGTTCGGCCTCGCGCTGCTGCTCGGCGGAGTCGAGCCGCGCTTCTTCGCGCCGGTCGAGGCGGCGTGGCTGGTGGCGGCCGGCGCGGGGCTCGGGCTGCTCGGCTCTGCCGCTGCGCTCTCGGGGACGTGGCGGGCGTGAGGCGAAGGCGACCGCAGCGCGGCGGGCGGGCCCAGAGTCGGGGGCGCTCGCTGCTGGGCGCAGCGCTCGTGCTGGCGGCGCTGCCGGCAGGCGCCTCGCGCGAGCAGGACCTGGCGGTGGTGCGACGCGCGATCGAGGACAGCCGCGAGCGCGTCGCGGTCTACGAGCGCGAGCAGCGCGGGGTGCTCGAGACGCTCGAGAGCATCGATCGCAGCGCGCAGATGCTCGAGCGCGAGGTCGCGGAGGTCGGCCGCCAGGCGGCGCAGGCGCGCCGGAATCACGCGAGCCTCGAGGCCGAGGCGCGAGAGCAGGCCGAGAAGCTGGAGACGACCCGGCGCGCCCTCTCGAAGCGGGCAGTGGCGCTCTACCGGGCCGGCGAGCTCGGATCGCTTCAGCTGCTCTTCTCGTCCGATGGAATCCGCGAGTTCCTCGCGCGCGTGCAGCTGCTGCGGCGGCTGGTCGGTCGCGACGCGGAGCTGCTCGCGCGCCACCGCACGGCCGCGCAGCGTCTGGCGCAATCCCGGGAGGCCGCGCGCGAGGCTGCGGGCCGCCTGGCCGAAGTGTCCGGCGAGCTTGCGCAGCGGTCGCGAGAGCTCGAGGCGGAGCAGCAAGCGAAGCGTGGCATCGTCTCGCGGCTGCACAGCGACCGCGCGCGCGAGCGCGCCGCGCTGGCGGAGCTCGAGACGGCCGCACGTGCGCTCGAGACTACGCTCTCCGGCCTCGGGGCCGAGCCGGACGCAGCGCCGGCTCCGCTGGGGCCGCCCTTCGTGGCGCTGCGCCATCGGCTCGACCCGCCGGTCGATGCCCCGATCGCGCGGGGCTTCGGGAGGGTCGTGGACAGCGAGTTTCGCACCCAGACCTTCCGATCGGGCGTCGTCTTCGAAGCGGCGGCAGGGCTTCCGGTGCGGGCCGTGGCGGCGGGTCGCGTGCGCTACGCCGGCTGGTTCCGCGGCTACGGCCGCCTCGTGATCCTCGACCACGGCAGCGGGTACTACACAGTGTCCGGCCACCTCGGCGAGCTCCGGGTGCGCGTCGGGGACCCGATAGAGAGCGGGGCGCAGCTCGGAACGGTGGGTGACAGCGGGTCGCTTTCCGGCCCGCGCCTCTACTTCGAGATCCGGCGTGGGGCCGAGGCGCTCGATCCGACCGAGTGGCTCACCGAGCTTCGCAGGGGGTAGACTGTTCATGATGCGTCGCAACAGGGTCCGACTGCTCCTCACCTTTCTCTCCGGCGTCGCGGTCGCGGCGATCGTCAGCATCGTCACCGGCACGGTCGGCAGCATCGCCGCGACCCGCTACGAGGATCTGAGCCTCTTCACGAGCGTGATGAACCTCGTGCGCCGCAACTACGTCGAGGACATCGACGATGCGCGGCTGATGCGGGGTGCGCTGCGGGGAATGCTGGAGGAGCTCGATCCGCACTCTTCCTTCCTCGACAGCGATGCCTATCACGAGATGCAGGTCGATACGAAGGGCGAGTTCCACGGCCTCGGGATCGAGATCACCAAGCGCCGGGACGGCTTCATCGAGGTCGTGTCGCCGATCGAAGGAACGCCGGCGGCGCGGGCCGGGGTGCGGTCCCGGGACCAGATCATCTCGATCTGTCCGACCGAGAAGCCCGAGGACTGGACCGAGGACTGCCGGTCGACCGAGAAGATGACGCTCTTCGACGCCGTGAACCTGATGCGCGGCACCCGGGGTTCGAAGATCACGATCGAGATCATGCGCGAGAGCTTCGACAGGCCGCAGCCCTTGACGATCACTCGCGACGTGGTGCAGGTGGTCTCGGTGTCCGGGCGCCTGCTCGAGCCGGGCTATGCCTACGTGCGCATCCGGGCCTTTCAGGAGCGGACGATCCAGGATCTGAAGAAGGTCCTCGAGTCCCTGCACGGCGAGGGCGCCCAGGAGCCCTTCCGGGGGCTCGTGCTCGACATGCGCGACAACCCCGGCGGGCTCCTCGACCAGGCGGTGAAGGTGGCGGACGAGTGGCTCTCGGAGGGCCTCGTCGTCTACACGAAGGGTCGCGTCGACAGCCAGCTCCACGAGTTCCGCGCCCACTCCCAGGGGACCGAGCCGAGCTACCCGATCGTCGTGATCGTGAACGAGGGCACCGCGAGCGCATCCGAGATCGTGGCCGGGGCACTCCAGGACCACAGCCGGGCGCTCGTGATCGGCGTGCAGACCTTCGGCAAGGGCTCCGTGCAGACCGTGTATCCGCTCGAGGCCGGCAACGGTCTTCGGCTGACCACGGCGCTCTACTACACGCCCGGCGGTCGCTCGATCCAGGAGGTCGGGATCACCCCCGACATTCCGGTGGACGCGCCCGAGCGGCTCGCGAAGGTCGAGGCGGAACAGCCGGAAGGCGAGCTACCGCGAAGGGTTCGCGAGCAGGATCTCGAGGGTCACTTCACCCAGGAAGACGCGGCCAGCTCCGACGAGGGAGCGGAAGCTTCCGGGGCCTCCCAGTACGGCGAGGATGTACAACTCGCGCGCGCGGTCGAGGTGTTGAAGAGCTGGACCTACTTCGACCGGCTCAACCGGGATCGCGAGGGCGGGTCCGTTCAGGCGAAGGTGCCGCCGGACCCCGCTGCCGAGGTCCGCTGATCCGCCGGCGGGCTCTCGCGCCGGCGCTCCCGGCTGCTTCGTGAGCGCCCCGTGAGTGTGGCCGGCACGGCCGAGCAGCCGCACGTCTACGGCGTCGGCGAAGTCCTGCGCGGGCTGAACGCGCTGCTCGAGGAGCGCGTCGGGCGGCTGTGGATCAGCGGCGAGGTGAGCGACCTCCGGCGTCCACCCTCGGGCCACTGCTACTTCACGCTGAAGGATGCCGAGGGGACGCTGCGCGCCGCGCTGTTTCGGGGCGATGCGAGGCGGCTCGCCTTCGAGCTCGAAGACGGGCTCGACGTGCTCGTCTACGGCGACCTCAGCGTCTACGCACCCCGCGGAGACCTCCAGCTGGTTGCCCGGCACGTGGAGCCGCGTGGCGCCGGGGCGCTGCGGCTCGCCTTCGAAGAGCTGCGCCGCCGGCTCGAGGCGGAGGGGCTCTTTGCGCCGGAGCGCAAGCGGAAGCCGCCGCGCGTGCCGATCTGCATCGGCGTCGTGGCTTCGCTCGAGAGCGCCGCGCTGCGCGACGTGCTCCAGGTGCTCGGCCGGCGCTGTCCGGCGCTTCCGGTGCGGATCGCAGCGACGCGGGTCCAGGGGGCGGGCGCGCCCGAGGAGATCGCGGCGGCGCTCGGCGCGATCGCGGGGGCGGGCGTCGATGTGATCCTCGTGGTGCGCGGCGGAGGATCGCTCGAGGACCTCCAGGCCTTCAACACGGAAGTGGTGGCGCGCGCGATCGCAGGCGCCCCTGTCCCGGTCGTGACGGGCGTGGGTCACGAGATCGACGTCACGATCGCCGACCTCGTCGCAGATCTCCGAGCGCCCACGCCTTCGGCTGCCGCCGAGCTCGCGGCTCCCGATCGCGAGGAGCTCACTGCGACGCTGCGCCGCGACGCGCGCAGGCTGGAGCGGGCCGTGCGCACGGTCCTCGATCGCGCGGGAGCCGGCCTCGCGGCGCTGCGCGAGGCGCTGGCTCTGGTGTCGCCGCAGGCCCGGCTCGCCCTCCAGCGCGGCCGCCTTGCTGCGCTCGAGCGAGCGCTTCCGCACCTCGCCGAGGCGCTGGTCGAGGGCCCTCGCGGCCGTCTCGCGGCCGTGGTGGCGAGCCTGGACGCGCTGTCTCCGCTGGCGGTGCTCGGGCGCGGCTACGCGCTCGCGCGACGCGCGAGCGACGGTGCGATCGTGCGCCGCGCCACTCAGCTGGCGCCCGGTGACGGGCTGCGCGTGCGCGTGGCCGAGGCCGAGATCGACGCCTCGGTGGTGGCCGTTGCCGAAGTTCTTCCGGGGCCTCGCGCGCGCTGATCGCTCGCGCCCCCGGGGCTTCGCTTCCGTCCGCTGCTGCCGGCGCCTGCTACGCTCGGGCGGATCATGGCTAAGCGGCGCGACCGCAGCGAGGCTCCGCCGGCGGACGGGCCGGCTCCGGAGGACGCCCCGAGCTTCGAGTCGGCTCTCGAGCAGCTCGAGGCGCTGGTCGAGCGGCTCGAGCAGGGCGACCTCGAGCTCGAGGCGGCGCTCGCGTCCTTCGAAGCGGGCGTTGCGCTCGCGCGCCGCTGCGCCGCCCAGCTCGGCGACGCGGAGCGGCGCATCGAGGTGCTGATGCGCGAGGGTGGGGGGTGGGTGACCAGGCCCCTCGACGCTTCGCTGGAGCCGGAGGGGGATTAGTCCAATGAACTTCGCTCGCCTGCGGCTCGCTGCGCGGACGCCGACTCTCGAGTCGGCCTCCTAGCCGGCATGGACGCCCGGGCCTACCTGGCGGAGCGCGGCGTGCTGGTGGAAGGGGCGCTCGAGGCGGCTCTTCCGCCGGCGTCGGATCCGCCGCAGGCGCTGCACGCGGCGATGCGCCACCTCGTCTTTCCGGGCGGCAAGCGGCTGCGCCCGGCGCTGGCCTTCGCCGCGGCGGAGGCCGTGGGCGCGCCCGTCGACGTGGCTCTTCCGGTCGCTGCGGCGGTCGAGCTCGTGCATACCTACTCGCTCGTACACGACGATCTTCCCTGCATGGACGACGATGTGGAGCGTCGCGGCCGGCCCACCGTCCACGTGGCCTTCGGCGAGGCCACCGCGGTGTTGGCCGGAGACGCGCTGCTCGCGTGTGCCTTCGAGACGCTCGCGGGAGCCGCCGACGCGCCCGATGCGGAGCGGCGGCTCGCGGCGCTGCGCGAGCTCGCGGTCGCCGCCGGGTCGCGCGCGCTGGTGGGAGGTCAGGTGGACGACCTGCTCTTCGATGCCGCGCGGGCCGATGCCGCGAGCGTCGAGTCCATCCACGAGCGGAAGTCGGCGGCGTTGATCACCGCCTCGATCGTCGGCGGCGCCTGTCTCGCGGGCGCCGACGCGGACCTCGTCGCGCGCCTGCGCCGCTTCGGGCGCGCCGTCGGCGTGGCCTTCCAGATCGCGGACGACCTGCTCGACGCCGAAGAGGAGTCGACGGGCTGCTCGCTGGTCCCGCTGCTCGGCCTCGAGAGAGCGCGCGCCCGGGCGGAGGCGCTGCTCGCCGCGGCCCTCGCGGAGATCGAGCATCTCGGCGAGCGGGCCGAGCCGCTGCGGGCCCTCGCGCGCTTCGCGGTGCGGAGGGACACGTGAGCGATCCGCTCCTGCCCCGGATCCACTCGCCCGAAGACCTGCGTCGGCTCCCGCGCGAACAGCTCGCACAGGTGGCCGACGAGATCCGCACGGAGATCGTGCAGCGCGTCTCGCGCACCGGCGGCCACCTGGCGTCGAGCCTCGGCGCGGTAGAGCTGCTGGTGGCGATCCACGCGGTCTTCGACACGCCGCGCGATCGCCTCGTCCTCGATGTCGGGCACCAGGGCTACCCGCACAAGATGTTGACCGGGCGCCGCGATGGCTTCGACCGCATCGGGAAGTCCGATGGGATCGCGAAGTTCCTGCGCCGATCCGAGTCTGCCTACGACCATTTCGGGGCCGGCCACGCCGGGACCTCGATCTCGGCCGCGCTCGGGATCGCGCGCGCGATGCAGCACCAGGGGCGCGACGGCTGCGCGATCGCGCTGATCGGCGACGGCGGCATGACGGCCGGGATGGCCTTCGAGGCCCTGAACCACGCGGGCCACCTCCGGCAGCGCAACCTCGTCGTGGTGCTCAACGACAACGAGATGTCGATCTCACCGAACGTCGGCGCCCTCTCGTCGTACCTCTCGCGCAAGCTCTCGAAGCCGCTCGTGCGTCGCATGAAGGGCTTCGCCCGTGAGTTGCTGTCGAGCCTGCCGGGCGACATGCTGCACTGGGCGCACAAGGCGGAGGAGTCGCTCAAGGTCTTCTTCTCGCCGGGGATGCTCTTCGAGGCGCTTTCCTTCCGCTACGTCGGACCGATCCAGGGCAATCGGCTCGACGTGCTGCTCGAGACCTTCGCGAACGTCCGACAGATGATCCTCTCGGGCGAAGGGCCGATCCTCGTCCACGCGTTGACGGCCAAGGGCTACGGCTACGAGCCGGCGCAGCAGGACCCCTACCGCTACCACGGCGTCGGCGCCTTCGAGGTGGAATCCGGGCGCTTCCGGCCCTCGCGGCCGGGGCCGCCCCGCTACCAGGACGTGTTCGCAGACACCTTGATCCAGCTGGCCCACGAGGACCCGAGGATCGTCGGCATCACGGCCGCGATGGCCGACGGCACCGGGCTGGATCGCTTCCGCGAGAGCTTTCCCGATCGCTTCTACGACGTCGGCATCGCGGAGCAGCACGCGGTGACCTTCGCCGCCGGGCTCGCCAGCGAGGGGATGAAGCCGGTTGCGGCGATCTACTCGACCTTCCTCCAGCGGGCTTACGACCAGGTGGTGCACGACGTGTGCCTGCAGAACCTCGACGTCACCTTCGCGCTCGACCGCGCGGGCGTGGTCGGGGCGGACGGAGCCACCCATCAGGGGCTCTACGACCTCGCCTATCTGCGCGCGCTGCCGAACATGGTGGTGATGGCGCCGAAGGACGAGAACGAGCTGCGACACATGCTGGTGACGGCCATCGGCCACCCGGGCCCGGCGGCACTGCGCTTCCCGCGCGGCGCGGGGCTCGGCGTTCCCCTCGAACCCGAGCTGAAGGCGCTGCCGCTCGGCTGCGCGGAGCTGCTGCGCGACGGTGACGACGCGGCGATCCTCGCGCTCGGGTCGATGGTGCACCCCGCGCTCGAGGCCGCCGCCGAGCTGGCCGCCGACGGGATCTCCGTGGCGGTGCTGAACGCGCGCTTCGTGAAGCCGCTCGATGCGGAGCGGATCCTGGAGCTCGCGCGTCGCTGTGGCGCGCTGGTCACGGTCGAGGAGCACGCGGCGCAGGGAGGCTTTGGAGGCGCGGTGCTCGAGGTGGTTGCGGCGAGTGGGCTCGGCGTGCCGGTGCACTGCCTGGGCGTCCCGGATCGCCTGATCGAGCACGGCGATCCGGCCGAGATCCTGGCCGGTCTCGGCCTCGACGCGCCCGGGATCGCGCGCGCGGTGCGCGAGGTGCTGGCCGACGGGCGCTGAGCCCCGGCGCGGTCGCGGCGAGGCGGCGGGTCGCCTCGACCAGCGCCTGGTGGACCTGGGTCTGGCCCCGACGCGCAGCCAGGCCGAGGCGCTGATCCGCGCGGGTCGCGTGCTGGTCGACGACGTGCCGGTCGAGAAGCCCGGCACCCGGGTGCGGGTCGGCTCGCAGCTGCGGCTGCGGGGAGAGACGCGTCGCTTCGCATCGCGCGGCGGCGAGAAGCTCGCGGGCGCGCTTGCCGACCTCGGCGTCGATCCGTCCGGCCTGCGCTGCCTCGATCTCGGGGCCTCGACGGGCGGCTTCACCGACTGCCTGCTCCAGGCCGGTGCGCGCGAGGTCGTGGCGGTCGACGTGGGTTACGGGCAGCTCGATCTCCGACTGCGCCGGGATCCGCGCGTGCGCGTGCTCGAGCGGACGAACGCCCGCACGCTCGAGGCCTCGGCGCTCGGGGGTCCGATGGATCTCGTCACGCTCGACCTCTCCTTCATCTCGGTGCGCCTGGTGCTGCCGCGCGTGCGCGAGGTCGTGCCGGAGGCAGCGCTGCTCGTGCTCGTGAAGCCACAGTTCGAGGTCGGGCGCGAGCGGGTCGGCAAGGGCGGGGTGGTGCGAGACGAGGGGCTGCGCGCCGAGGCCGTGCGCGACGTCCGCGCCGCCGCGGAAGCGCTGGGCTACGAGTTCGCGGGAGAGGCCGAGTCGCAGCTCCCGGGGCCGCAGGGCAATCGCGAGGTCTTCCTGCATCTGCGCGCTGCAGCGAGGTCGCGTTGACGTCCCCCCAGGCGTGCCTATCCTTGGACATGTCGCCTGAACCCGGGGGCGCTTTGTCCCGCGGGGAACCCCCCTCAGAGCCCGCCAGAGCCCGGGAGAGGCGGAGAGGATGGAATGCCGCTGATCCAGGTCACCGAGTCCGCGTCCGAGCGGATCCACGATCTCCTCACGAAGGAGGGCAAGCTCGACAGCCACGGGCTGCGCCTCAAGGTGGTGGGCGGAGGCTGCTCCGGCCTGCGTTACGAGCTCGCCTTCGACGATCTCACGAAGGACGGCGATACGACGCTCGAGGCCGGCGGCGTGCGCGTGCTGGTCGACGAGAAGAGCGCGCTCTACCTCGTCGGGACGACGCTCGACTTCGTCGACACGCTGCAGGAGAGCGGCTTCAAGATGGTGAATCCGAACGCCAAGACGACCTGCGGCTGCGGGGAATCCTTCGGGGCATAGGGTGTCCGAGCGGGGCCCTCACGTGCCCGAGCTCCCTGCCTACTTCGACCACCACGCCACGACGCCCTGCGACCTGCGCGTCGTCGAGGCGATGGCGCCCTGGTGGACGCGCCGCTTCGGCAACGCCGCGAGCGCGACCCACCGCTACGGCTGGGAGGCCGAGGCCGCGGTGGAAGATGCGCGCGAGCGGATCGCGCGCGCAATCGGCGCGGCCGATGCGTCCGAGATCGTCTTCACGAGCGGGACGACCGAGAGCGACAACCTCGCGATCCAGGGGGTCGCGCGCGCGAGCGGCAGTCGGGACGGCGTGCTCGCGACCACGGCGATCGAACATCCCGCGGTTCTCGATACCTGCCGCGCGCTGGCCGGCGAGGGCTTCGAGCTCGGCGTGCTCCCGGTCGATCCGGAGGGACTCGTGGACCCCGCCGCGATCGAGGCGATGCTCGGTCCTCGCACGCTCCTCGTCTCCATCGGCGCGGCGAATGGCGAGATCGGAGTCCTGCAGCCGCTCGAGGAGATCGGCGAGATCTGTCGCCGCCGCGGCGTCGCGTTCCACAGCGATGCGGCGCAGGCCGTCGGCAAGATCCCGATCGACGTCGCTCGCCTCGGCGTGGATCTGCTCTCGTTCTGCGCCCACAAGCTCTACGGACCGAAGGGGATCGGCGCGCTCTACCTGCGGCGCGAGCGCCCGCGGCTGCGCCTCGCGCCGCTGCTGCATGGAGGTGGGCACGAGCGGGGCCTGCGCTCGGGAACCCTGCCGGTAGCGCTGATCGTCGGCTTTGCGCGCGCGCTGGAGCTCTGCCTCGAGGATCTCGATGCCGAGGCGAAGCGCCTCGGCGCGCTCCGCGACCACCTGTGGGAGCGACTCTCGCAGGGGCTCCCGGGTGTACGCCGCAACGGCCACGCGTTGCGCCGGCTCTCCGGCAATCTCCATGTCGCCTTCGAGGGGGTCGAGATCGACGCCGTGATCGCCTCCCTGCGCGAGTTCGCGCTCTCTGCGGGGTCTGCCTGCGCATCGGGATCGGGCGAGCCGAGCCACGTGCTGCGGGCGATCGGTCTCCCGGATGCGCTGGCCCGGGGGGCGCTGCGCGTGGGACTCGGCCGCGCCAACACGCTCGCGCAGGTCGACCATCTCGCCGATCGGCTGATCGAGGAGGTGAGCCGGCTGCGCGAGCGGCGCGGAGCCTGAGGTCCGGGTCGGGGGCAGGACGCGCGCGAGCCGCGCTACGCTTCGGGACCACTTCCAGCGCTTCGATCGGGAGGACGACGTGGCCGAGGCGAAGAGCACCAACATCACCTGGCACGCGAGCCAGGTGACGCGAGACGAGCGGGAGCGCCTGCTGGGCCAGCGCGGGGTCACCGTGTGGCTCACGGGGCTGTCGGGGTCGGGCAAGTCGACGATCGCCGTCGCCGCGGAGCGGGAGCTGGTGCGGCGCGGGCGGCTCGCCTACGTGCTCGACGGCGACAACATCCGCCACGGGCTCAACAAGAACCTCGGCTTCAGTCCCTCGGACCGGACCGAGAACATCCGCCGGATCGGCGAGGTCGCGAAGCTCTTCGCGGACGCCGGGGTGATCGCGATGACCTCGTTCATTTCGCCCTATCGATCCGACCGGGACGCGGTGCGTGCGCTCGCGGCGCCGGGCGACTTCGTCGAGGTGCACGTCGCCGCCTCGGTGGAGACCTGTGAGTCGCGGGACGTGAAGGGGCTCTATCAGAAGGCCCGCAAGGGCGAGATCCCGGAGTTCACCGGGATTTCCGCGCCCTACGAGGCTCCCGAGAGCCCGGAGCTCGTGCTCGATACGAACCGCCAGAGCGCCGAGGAGAGCGTGGCGAGCCTCGTGGCCTATCTCGAGAAGAACGGATACCTGAGCCCGAGATGAGGAGGCTCTCGGTCCAGGGCCTCTTCGTCCTGCTCGCCGCGGCTGGCCTCGGCTGCGCCGGGCTCGGACTCGGCGCCTCGTCGCCCGAGGCGGAGGAGCCCGAGCTGCTGGCGCGCCCGGACGCGCCGGCCGACTACGATGTCCTCGTCGCACAGCAGCTCGCGCTCGAGGGTCGTGCCGAGGACGCGGTCGCCGCCTACGAGCGGGCCGTTGCCAAGGACCCGGACTCGGCGTACCTGCGTCGCAGGCTTGCGGGGGGGCTCGCGCAGCAGGGGCGACTCGACGAATCCCTCGAGCACGCGAAGCGCGCCATCGAGCTCGACTCCGAGGACGAGGCGGCGCGGGTCTTCCTCGCGCAGCTCCATCGCGTTCGCCGCGAGCCCGCCCTTGCCGAGACCTTGCTCGTGGATCCGGCCGGCGAGCCGCTGAACGCCGATGCTGCGCTGCTCCTCTATCAGATCCGTCTCGAGGCTGGCCGCCTCGAAGAGGCGCTCGCGGTCGCCCGCTGGCTCGTGCGCGAAGAGCCGGACGAGCTGCGCGGGCGCATCGCGCTCGCGAGCGTATACCAGGAGCTGGACCGGCTCGACGAAGCCGAAGCCAGTCTCCGCGAAGCCCTCGAGATCGACCCCGGGAACCTGCGCATCTACGGTGCGCTGGCGCGCTCGCTGCGCGAGCGCGGCGACAACAAGCGGGAGATCGCTCTCTACGCCGAGATCCTCGAGCGCTATCCGAACCATCACTCGACGCTCGTCGCACTCGGCGAAGCGCAGATGGCGCTAGACGATCTCCAGGGGGCGATCACGACCTTCCAGCTCGTCGTCGATCGCTATCCCGAGGATGTCCAGTCGTTGAAGAACCTCGGCTACCTGCGCTTCGAGGCGCGGCAGTTCCGCGAGGCCGAGGATCTCTTCCGGCGCGCCGTCGAGTCGGGTCCCGGCGAGTTCGAGGCCGCCTTCTTCCTCGGCGTGGTGCGCCGGCGGATCGGGGAGGGCGACGCAGCGCTCGAAGCCTTCGAGATGATTCCGCCCGACCACGCGCACTTCGCGGAGGCCAGGACCCAGATCGCCGCAATCTACGAGCGACGCGGGCTCTACGGGCGCGCGCTGGTCGAGTTGGAGCGCGCCTCGAAGCTCGATCCGTCGCGCGACGTCGATCTCTATGCCGCGAACCTGCGCGGAAAGTCCGGGGACTTCGATGGGGCGGTATCGCACATGGAGCGCCTGCTCGCCGAGCATCCGGACGACGACGAGCTCCTCTTCAACCTCGGCGTGATCTACGGGGAGGCCAAGCGCATCGAGGAGGCGATCGGCTTCATGCAGCGCGCCCTCGAGCGAAACCCCGAGAACGCCTCCGCGCTCAACTACATCGGCTACACCTGGGCCGAGCGCGGCATCCGCCTCGACGAGGCGGAAGGCATGATCACGCGCGCGATCGAGCTCCGCCCCGACGATGGGTTCATCGTCGACAGCCTCGGCTGGGTCTACTACATGCGGGCGCGTCCGCTCGTGCAGAGCGGTCGTTCGGGCGAGGCGCAGCGTTTCCTCGAGCGCGCCTCGCGGAGCTGGAGCGTGCCGACGAGCTGACGGGCGGCGATCCGGTGATCTCGGAGCACCTCGGCGACACCTATCTGCTGCTCGACCAGAGGCAGCTGGCGCTCGAGCACTTCGAAGAGGCCCTCGCGCTCGAGCCGCGCGAGGGAGAGCAGCCCCTGCTGCTCCAGAAGTTCGAGAACCTCCGCCAAGAGCTTCACTAGGTGCTGCGCTCGGGCGGCGTCGCCGTCGCGATCGCCCTGGCGTTCGCGCTCTCCGCCTGCCGCACCCCCGGCGCCTTGCGCCCGCTCCCCGCCGGGGATCCGCGCCCCGGGCTGCTGCTCGACCGCTTCGAGCGCCTGGCGCTCGAACGACGGTCCCTGCGCGGACGCGCCCGGATCGACGTCGAGGGCGCCTCGGGGCTCCAGCTCTTCGGCCGTCAGGTGCTGGTCGTCGAACGGCCGGCGCGCTTGCGGGTCGAGGTGCTCGGCCTCTTCGACCAGGCGCTCGCGGTACTCACCACCGACGGCGATCACTTCGAGCTCTTCCGCAGCGCGGACCTCTCCTTCGAGGAAGGGCCGCTGCGCCCGGAGATCCTGTGGGAAGAAGTCCGCATCGCGCTCCGCCCCGAGGAGGCGATCGGATTGCTGCTCGGGGCGCCCTTGCCGGAGCCCGGCCTCGTGCCGGTGCGCGCCGAAGGCTCGCAGGATGGGAGCGTTCGCGTCTCGCTCGCCGCACCGGGGGGCGCGGAGCGGTGCCGCCTCGGCTTCGATGCCGACGGCCGCTTGCTGCGGGTCGAGGTGCTCGCGGAGGACGGCGAGGTCGAGTGGAAGGCCGCCTTCGGGGACTATGCGCCGTTGGGCGGCGTGCCCTTTGCGCACGCGATCACGCTCTACGTCGCCAGGGGTGAGACCCGCGCCGAGATCCGGCTACGCGACGTCGAGCTCAACCCTGCGCTTCCGGTCGGGATCTTCAGCATCCGGCCGGCGCGCAGCGCTGCGTTCGGAGGCAGTGGTTGAAGCGCCCGCTGCTTGCGGTCGCCGTCGCGTTCGCCCTGCTCGGAACCGGCGGCTGCGGCAACAACCCCTATCCCGGCGCCGATGATTCCGTGAAGGTGCGCTACGGCGCACTTCCCGGTGCGCCCAAGACCCTCGATCCGGCCGTGGCCTATGCGACCCTCGAGCACGCGATCACCGGGAACGTCTACGACACCTTGCTCGAGTACCACTATCTGAAGCGGCCCTACGAGCTGATCCCAGGTCTCGCCCGCGAGGTACCCGAGCTGCGCGCGCTCCCGGGTGGGCGCAGCGCGTACCGCTTCCGCGTCAGGCCCGGGGTGTTCTTTGCTGAGGACCCCTGTTTCGCGCTCGGCCTGCCGGGCGCGACGACGCGAGAGGTCCTGGCCCGGGACTTCGCCTTCGAGCTCGAGCGCATTGCCGACCCGGCGGTCACGAGCCCGGTGGTTGCGACCTTCGAGAAGATCGAGGGCTTTCGGGAGTTCTCGGCGCGGCTCGCGGCCCTGCGCGAGACGGAGGCGGGCTTCGCCGAGCGACGCATCGATGCGCAGTACGCGGCCGCCGGCGGGATCGAGGGCGTGCGCGTGCAGGGCCCCCACGAGCTCGAGGTCGTCCTCGCCGAGCCCTATCCACAACTCCTCTACTGGTTCGCGATGCCCTTTACCGCGCCGGTCCCCTGGGAGGCGGTCGCCTTCTACGACGGGCGCGAGGGCCGCGACTTCTTCAAGGACCATCCGGTCGGGGCGGGGCCCTTCCGGATCCTGCACTACGCGCGGCGCAGTCGCATCGCGCTCGAGCGCAACCCGCTCTGGTACGGTGCGCTCCACCCCGAATGGAAGGCGCCCGGAGCCGTCTACCCCGCCCAGGGAGAAGCGGGCGACGCGGAGCTGGGGCGGCTCGATCCGGCCAGCGTCGGGCGAACGCTGCCCTTCCTCGACCGGCTCGAGCTGCGCATCGAGAAGGAGGACATCCCCGCCTTCACGAAGTTCCTCCAGGGCTACTACGATGCGTCGGGCGTCATCCAGGAAAGCTTCGATGAGGTGGTGCACGAGGGTGCCCTCTCTCCCGCAATGGCGGCCCTCGGGATGAAGCTCGAGAAGTCGGTGCAGCCCTCGATCTACTACCTCGGCTTCAACATGGACGATCCACAGGTGGGGGCGCCGGCCGGCGCGCGCGCGCGGCTCTTGCGCCAGGCGATGAGCCTGGTCGTCGACTCCGCGGAGTTCGCGCGCGTCTTCGCCAACGGCCGCGGCATCCCGGCGCAGTCGCCGGTTCCGCCCGGGATCTTCGGCTACGAGCCCGAGTACCGGAACCCGTGGCGACAGCCCGACCTCGCGCGCGCGAAGGCGCTGCTCGCGGAGGCCGCTTATCCGGATGGCATCGATCCGAAGACCGGAAAGCCGCTGCGCTTGAGCTTCGACCTCGGCGACTCGTCGAGCCGCGCGCGCCTGCGCGCGCTCTTCTTCGTGAACGCGTGGAAGCGGCTCGGGCTCGACGTCGAGATCGCCGCCACCGACTACAACCAGTTCCGCGACAAGCTGAAAAGAGGCGCCTACCAGATCTTCCTGTTTGGCTGGCTCGCGGACTACCCGGACCCCGAGAATTTCCTCTTCCTGCTCTGGGGCCCGCTCTCCGATTCGAGGAGCGGAGGGCCCAACAATGCGAACTTCTCCGATCCGCGCTACGACGCGCTCTTCCAGGAGATGAAGGACCGCCCGAACGATGCGAGGCGTCTCGAGCTGATTCGCGAGATGAGGGGGATCCTCGAGCGCGAGCGCCCCTGGATCGAGCTCTATCACGCCGAGAACTACGCGCTCTACCAGGACTGGATGCGCAACGTGAAACCGGCCGGGCTCTCACAGCCCTCGGCGAAGTACGTCGACATCGATGCGGCCGAGCGCACGCGGCTGCGCGAGGAGTGGAACCGGCCGCTCGTGTGGCCCGCCTGGGCCCTCGCTGCGCTGGTCGTGGCGCTCGTGGTCCCCGGCATCGCCAGCTTCCTGAGGGAGCGACAGTAATGCTGGCCTACCTGATCCGACGCCTCGCCTACGGAGTCCTGGTGGTGCAGGGCGTACTGCTGCTGCTCTTCGTGCTCTTCTTCCTCTACGCGACTCCGACCGAGATGGCGCGCCGGGCCGTCGGCGAGAAGGCCCCGCCGGAGGTGCTCGAGCAGTGGGTCGTGAACCACGGCTACGACCGTCCGCGCTTGTGGAACCCCGGGAACCCCTGGGACACCCTCCTCGCGGACCACTTCCGGCGCATGCTGAGCTTCGATTTCGGGCGCAGCGACGCCGACGACAGCCCGATCGTCGAGCGGCTGCGCGAGGGGATGATCCCGAGCCTCACGGTGACTCTCCCGCTCTTCGCGGGCGGACTCGTGATCGGGATCGCGCTCTCGCTCTTCGTGGCCTACTTCCGCGAGACCTACATCGATCGCACCGGCGTCGTGCTCTGCGTGCTCGGCATGAGCGTCTCGATCCTGCTCTACATCATCGGCGGGCAGTTCCTGCTGGGGAAGCTCTTGCGCTGGTTCCCGATCTCGGGCTTCGACCCGCAGCCCGCAGTCGTCTCTCGTTTCCTCGCGATCCCGTGGCTCGTCGGCCTCCTCTCGGGGCTGGGCGGCGAGGTGCGCTTCTACCGCACCGTCTTCGTCGAGGAGACGAACCGCGACTACGTGCGCACCGCGCGCGCCAAGGGTTGCGGTGACGGTCGGATCATGTGGCTCCACGTGCTGCGCAACGCGATGATCCCGATCCTGACACGCGTGGTCGTCGCGATCCCCTTCCTCTTCACGGGATCCCTGCTGCTCGAGTCCTTCTTCGGCATCCCCGGACTCGGTTCGATCACCGTCGATGCCATCCACGGCAACGACTTTGCGACGCTGCGGGTGATGGTCTACATCGGGGCCCTGCTCTTCGTGCTGGCGCAGATCGCGACCGACATCGCCTACACACTCGTCGATCCGCGCGTGAGGCTCGAGTAGGCGTGATCGATCCGCACGTCGCCTCGAACTGGGTGGTCGCGGCCCTCGTGGCCGGCGCTCTCCTCGTGACGCGCGCCGTGCGCAAGAGCGACTTGTGGCGCGGCTCGTTCCGCGAGCTCGGGCGCCGACGACCTCTGGCGCTGCTGGTCGTCGGGTTCTACGTGTTCGTGGCGCTCTTCGACTCGGTGGCCTGGGTCGGCGGCGGAAGCGTCGGTGCGCAGGGCGACCAGCTCGCGCTCCACGAGCCGCGCTCGGTCGTGGACCGGCTCTTTCCGGGCGACTTCGGCGAGCGGAGCTACTCGGCGCCGCTCGCGTCGGCCGAGTTCTACGGGAAGAGCGCGCTGCGCCACCCGGCCCGGCATTGGCTCGGGACCGACATCCTCGGCCGCGACGTGCTCCATCTGACCCTCAAGGGTGCGCGCATCGCGCTGCTGATCGGGGGCTTCACCAGCCTGATCGTGATACCGCTGGCACTTCTTTTCGGCATCTCGGCCGGCTACTTCGGCGGGCGGGTGGATGATGCGGTCTTCTTCCTGATCTCGGTCCTGGCCTCGATCCCCGGGCTCCTGCTGCTGATCGTGCTCGTGATGGTGATGGGTCGCGGCGCGGTGCAGGTGTGCATCGCGCTCGGCGTCACGAGCTGGGTAGGCTTCTGCCGGATCGCTCGGGGGGAGACGCTGAAGCTCCGCGAGCTCGACTACGTGCACGCCGCACGCGCCCTCGGCGTCTCGGAGCTTCGCATCATCCTGCGCCACGTGCTGCCGAACCTGCTCCACCTCGTCGTGATCACCTTCGTGCTGCTCTTCTCCGGCCTCGTGCTCTCCGAGGCGATCCTGGCCTGGCTCGGGATCGGGATCGACGGCTCGTGGGGCCAGATGATCGACCAGGCGCGAGACGAGCTCTCCCGCGAGCCGATCATCTGGTGGAATCTCAGCGCGGCGTCGGCGGCGCTCTTCGGGCTGATCCTCGCGGTGAACTTCGTCGGCGATGCGGTTCGCGACGTGCTGGACCCCCGGACGCTGCGAGAGGACCGGTGAGCGAGCCCGTCCTCTCGGTGCGCGACCTCCGCACGACCTTTCCGCTCGGCGGCAATCCCGTGGCGGTGGTAGACGGCGTGGGCTTCGAGGTCGCGGCAGGCGAGGTGCTGGCGCTGGTGGGCGAATCGGGCTGTGGCAAGTCGGTGACCGCGCTCTCGATCCTGCGCCTCGTGCCACGGCCGGGCCGCGTCGCCGCAGGGAAGCTGACGCTCTGCGGTCGCGAGGTGCTCTCGCTTCCGGTGCGCGAGATGCGCCGCATTCGCGGCGCGGTCGCGGCGATGATCTTCCAGGAGCCGATGACGAGCCTCAACCCGGTCGTGAACATCGGCGCGCAGGTGGTGGAGGCGATTCGCCTGCACGAGCGCGTGAGCAACGCCCAGGCGCGGCGCCGGACGATCGAGCTCTTCGCGAGCGTGCGCATCCCGGACCCGGCGGAGCGGATGGACAGCTACCCGCACCAGCTCTCGGGCGGCCTCAAGCAGCGTGTGATGATCGCGATGGCGCTTGCGCTGCGGCCGCGCCTGCTCGTGGCCGACGAGCCGACCACGGCGCTCGACGTGACGATCCAGGCGCAGATCCTCGAGCTTCTGCGCGAGCTCCAGCGCGAGCTCGGAACGGCCATCCTTTTGATCACCCACGATCTCGGTGTCGTGAACGAGCTCGCGGACCGCGTCGCAGTGATGTACGCGGGCAGGATCGTGGAGGAGGGAACGCGCGAGGAGATCCTGGCGCGCGCGCGTCACCCCTATACGCAGGGCCTGCTGCGCGCCATCCCCTCGCTCGGCCGCCGTGGCGAGCGACTCGCCGAGATCCCAGGCGTGGTGCCCTCGCCGATCGAGTGGCCGCAGGGCTGCCCCTTCCGGACGCGTTGCCCGCGCGTGCTGCCCGCCTGCGCCGAGGCGATGCCGGGATCGACCCGCCTCTCGACGACGCACGCCGCGCGCTGCCACGCCGTGGCGGCCGAGGTCTCGGCGTGACGCCCCTCTCCGCGCCGCCGATCCTGCGGGTCGAGGGGCTGCGCACCTGGTTTCCGATCCGCAAGGGTCTGCTCCAGCGCAGCGCCGGCTGGGTGCGCGCCGTCGACGGCGTGGACCTCTCGATCCCCGCCGGGCGCACCCTCGCGCTCGTCGGGGAATCCGGCTGCGGAAAGTCGACGGTGGGCCGCTCGCTCTTGCGCCTCGTCGAGCCGCAGGCGGGTCGCATCTGGCTCGACGGCGTGGAACTGCTCTCGCTCGGCGAGCGGGAGCTGCGCCCGCACCGACGCGCGATCCAGATCGTCTTCCAGGATCCGATGGCCTCGCTCGACCCGCGCATGCGCGTGCGCGACGCCGTCGCCGAGGGGATGCAGGCCTTCGGCATCGGCGCCGACGAGGCCGCGCGCACCGAACGCGTGCGCGCGCTCTTCGAGCGGGTGCGACTCGATCCGGACCAGATCTGGCGCTACCCACACGAGTTCTCGGGCGGCCAGCGGCAGCGCATCTGCATCGCCCGCGCGCTCGCCGTCGAGCCGCGCCTGCTCGTCTGCGACGAGGCGACGTCGGCGCTCGACGTGTCGATCCAGGCGCAGATCCTGAATCTCCTGCGCGATCTCCAGGCGGAGCTCGGCCTGGCCTACCTCTTCATCACCCACGATCTCGGAGTGGTGCGCTATCTCGCCGATCGCGTCGCGGTGATGTACGTGGGCCAGATCGTCGAAGAGGGCGATACCGAGCGCATCTTCAGCGATCCCCGGCATCCCTACACGCGCGCGCTGCTCGCGGCGGTTCCCTCCGTCGATCCCGCGCGGCGGGGCATCGACGCCCGCCTCGCCGGCGACGTTCCGTCGCCCGCGCGCCCGCCCTCGGGCTGCCGCTTCCACACGCGCTGCCCCGAGGTCTTCGAGCGCTGCGCGCGCGAGGAGCCGCTGCTCTACCCGGTCGGCGACGGCGCGAGCCGCTGCTTCCTGGCAGATCAGGCTCGATGAACTCCGCTCGCCTTCGGCTCGCTGCGCGCGCCCTTCGGGCGCTTGCCCGATGAACTCCGCTTGGCTGCGCCT
>CAYPSI010000109.1:0-32395 GCA_964413375.1 uncultured Spirochaetales bacterium
ACGGGTGGTGAAGCTGCGGCCGTCGCGGATGCGATCGACGACGAAGCGGATCGGCGCGTCGTGACGCCCCGGGCGCAGGAAGTAGGCATGCAGCGAGTGGAGCTTCCGGTCCGGGTCGACGCTGCGCCCGGCAGCGATCACCGACTGCGCGGCGACCATCCCTCCGAAGAGGCGGCCCTCGCCCGGCCCGGGATCGCCGACGAAGAGGTCGCTATCGAGTGCTTCGAGATCGAGGCAGCCGAGCAGCACCTCGAGCGGGGATTCGCGCGCTTCGTCCAGGGAGCTCATTGCCGGGCGGCCGACTGTACCAGAGCCGCTCCCGGCTCCCCGGCCCGCCCGGGCTGCCTCGCCCCCTTGCGGCTCCGCAAAATGTAGTCTAACATCGTTACATCTATCGAACACCGTTCGAGCGCCCGCCGGACGGTGATCACCGGATGATCCATGCACCCCCATTCCGCCGAAACGCCGGCCGAACGGCGCCGCCGCGAGCTTCGCGAAGACGCGCGCCGCTCGATTCTCGACGCGGCCGAGGCGCTGCTCGTCGAGAGCGGCTACGAGCGCTTTACGATGCGTCGGCTCGCGAACCGCTGCGGCTACACCGCGCCGACGCTCTACCACTACTTCGGCGACAAGCAGCAACTGATCGATGCCGTCCTCGAGGACGGCTTCCAGCGCATCCTCGACCGGCTGCGGGAGGTCCGCAACTCGGCGGATCCCGCCGAAGACGTGCGCGCCCAGCTCGACGCCTTCGTCCGCTTCAGCCTCGAGAATCCCACTCACTACCGGCTGCTCTCGCTGCCGCGTCCGGACGCTGCGCCTCCCTCCGCCTCCGAGCAGACGGCCCGCGAGCAGCTCGAGTCGCCGCTTGCGGAGCTGCTGCGCCAGGACCGGCTACGCGCGAGCAGCGTCGAGCAGGCGGTGCAGTGCCTGTGGGTCGTCCTTCACGGCGTCATCTCGCTGCGCACGACCCGTCCGGATGCGCGCTTCACGGAGAATCTCGAGTCCTTCGCGCTCGAAACGCTGCTGCGCGGCCTGATCGCTCCCGCAGGCAGCGCAGCGGAGGGAAAGCCGTGAGTCGCTCTCCGCTTCGCCAGGCTTCCGCCGCTTCGCTCCGGCGCGCTCGCGCCACGGTCGCGGCGAGCTGCGCGCTAGGCCTCCTCGCCTGCGGCGCTGCTACCCAGGAGGAGGCGCCGCCCTCGGTCCCGGTCACGATCACACCGGTCGTCACGATGGATCTCGAAGACCGGATCGAGGCCACGGGCCAGCTCCTGGCGCGCGACCACGGCGAGATCGCGGCCGAGGTGAGCGGGCAGGTCACCGAGATCCTCGTCGACGAGGGCCGCTCCGTCCGCAGCGGCGACGTGGTGCTTCGGATCGACCCCGAGCGGCGCAACCTCGAACGCGCCAGCGCGCGGGCGCGCGTCGACGAGGCCCGCGCCTCGCTACGCGAACAGGAGCGCAGCCACCGGCGCATCGCCGAGCTGCGCGAGCGCGGCGTCGCATCGGAGGAGCAGCGCGACCAGTCCGAGACGGCCTTGACGCTCGCGCGCTCTCGCCTCGACGCGGCGCTGGCCGAGTTCGGCGTCCTCGAGCGGGCGCTGCGCGACGCGAGCGTCGCAGCACCCTTCGACGGCTTCGTGGCCCGGCGCTTCGTGAGCCGCGGCGAGTACGTGGCGCCGGGGGACAAGCTCTTCGAGCTCGTCGCGCTCGACCCGATCGAAGTCGAGTTCCACCTGCCCGAGGTCGACTCGGGCCGCGTGGCCGCCGGACAGACCGTGGACGTGCGCGTCGCACCCTTCCCCGACGAGACCTTCGACGGTCAGGTGACGGTGGTCTCGCCCACCATCGATCCGGGCTCGCGCACGCTGCGCGTGAAGGCGCAGCTCGCGAACCCCGACGGCCGACTGCGTCCCGGCCTCTTCGCCCGCATCGATCTCGGTGTGGCGTTGCGGCCGAATGTTCCGATGGTCCTCGAGGAGGCGGTCCTCCGGCGATCGGAGGGAGCGATCGTGTTCCGCGCCGTCGACGGAAACCGCGTCGAGCGCGTCGCGGTAGAGACCGGCGTGCATCATGCGGGCCACGTCGAGGTGGTGAGGGGCCTCGCCCCGGGCGACCTCGTCGTCTCTCGAGGCGGCGACCGCCTCAGCGAGGGACAGAGCGTGCTCGCGCGCAACCCCGACGGGACGCTCGTCGCCCCGCGCGCGCCCGACGTGGCCGGGGCCCCGGGGGGCTCGTGAACGGCTACGACTTCTTCATCCGGCGCCCCGTCCTCACCTTGATGCTCACGCTCTCGTTCGTCGTCTTCGGGGTGCTCGGCTACCGCAATCTCGGCGTGGACCAGTTTCCGAAGATGGACTTCCCCGTGCTCACGGTGGCGGCCTCGCTCGAGGGCGCGAGCCCCGAAGTGGTCGAGCAGGACGTCACCGACCCGCTCGAAGAGCAGCTCAACACCATCTCCGGCGTGCGCTCGATCGAGAGCACCAGCGTGCACGGCGCGGCGCAGATCAAGATCGAGTTCGAGCTCGACCGCGACATCGACGTGGCCGCGCAGGACGTGCGCGACAAGGTCGCCCTCGCCCGCTTCGAGCTCCCGAAGGAGGTCGAGCCGCCGGTCGTGATGAAGGACGATACCGGCGACGAGCCAGTGCTCTGGATCCCGATCAACTCCGATCGCCCGCTGGTGGAGGTGAGCGAGTTCGTCAAACGCACGCTCAAGCCCCGTCTCGAGACGGTGCCGGGCGTCGCCTCGACGGCACTCTTTGGCGAGCGCGAGCGGGCGATCCGGCTCTGGCTCGACGGCGACGCGCTGCGCTCGCACGGCCTCGCGGCGAGCGACGTGCTGGCCGCGGTGGCGCGCGAGCACGTCGACGTCCCCGGCGGACGCGTCGAGAGCAACCGGATCGACTACACGGTGAAGACGGACGCCGAGTTCCGCTCCGTCGGCGATCTCGAGAGCCTGATCGTCGCCTGGTCAGGCGACGCGCCGGTGCGCCTGCGCGACGTGGCCCGTGTGGAGGACGGGGCCGCCGACGCGCAGACCGTCGGTCACTTCGACGGCGTCCCCACCGTGGGCATCGGGATCCGCAAGCAATCGGACGCCAACACCGTGGCCGTGGTCGACGAAGTCTGGAGGCGCGTCGACGAGCTGCGCGACGAGATTCCGGCCGGCTACGTCATCGCCACCCGGGAAAAGGCCGCCGACTTCTCGCGCTCGATCCGCGAGGCCGTCGACGAGACGATCTTCTCGCTCTGGATGGGCGCGATCCTCGCGACGCTCACCGTGCTGGTGTTCCTGCGCCGGACGCGTCCCACGCTGATCGTCGGCGTGGCGATCCCGATTTCGCTGGTCGCGACCTTCGGCGTGATGTGGATCTTCGGGCACACGCTCAACACGATGACGCTGCTGGCACTGGCGCTCGCCGTGGGCGTGGTGGTGGACGACGCCATCGTCGTGCTCGAGAACATCGAGCGGCACCGCGAGGCGGGCGAGTCCCCCTGGGTCGCGGCGTCGAAGGGCACCCGGGAGATCGCCTTCGCAGCCACGGTGGCGACGCTCTCGATCGCGGTCGTCTTCATCCCGACGATCTTCGTCAAGGGGATCGTCGGGAGCTTCCTCGGCGAGTTCGGCGTCGCCGTCGCGAGCGCGGTGCTGATCTCCCTCGTCGTGGCGCTCACGCTCACGCCGATGCTCGCCGCGCGCATGCCTCCGCCCGCCGAGCGGGCCCACGGCGGCGTCTATCACCGGCTCGAACTCGCTTTCGAGTGGCTCGAGCGCTCCTATCGGCGGACACTCGACTGGGTGCTGGGCCATCGTCTGACGACCCTGGCCGGCGCGCTCCTGAGCTTCGTCGTGGCTCTCGGCTTCGGCCGGGGTATCGGCAGCGAGTTCTTCCCGACCACGGACAACGCGCTGCTCTTCGTCCGCTTCGAGACTCCGGCTGGGACGAATCTCGCCACCACCACCGAGTTCCTCGAGCGCAACGAAGCCTGGATGCTCCAGCAGCCGGAGGTCTCCGGCATGTTCTCGGGTGCCGGGATCGGCGGCCCGAACGTCGGCTTCCGCTCGAACATCGGGATGATGTTCGTGATGCTCCACCCCAAGAACGACCGCAAGCGAACCGTGCAGGACCTGGTTCCCGCGGCACGCGCGGCGCTCCAGTCGATCCCGGGCCAGCAGGTACGCGTGCTCGACCCGTCGAAGATGATGACGCTCGGCGAGGGCAGCGATTTCAGCCTCGAGATCCAGGGCAACGTCGACCTCGTCGCGCTCGACGCTGCGGCGACCGCACTCGTGAACGAGCTCTCGCAGCAGCGCGGCTTTGCCGACCTCCACAAGAGCCTGAAGCTCGGGCTGCCGGAGCTGCGCGTGGTCCCCGACCGCGAGAAGGCGGCCGCGCTCGGCGTCGACGCACGGGCCCTCGCCACGACCATCCAGGCGATGATCGGAGGCATGGACGTCGCCACCTTCAAGCAGGGCGGCGAGCGTTTCGACGTCCGCGTGCGCCTCGAGGAGGAAGACCGCAACACGCCCGAGTCGATCGGGGAGCTCTTCGTGCGCACGCGGGGGGGCGAGGTCGTCGAGCTGCGCAATCTGGTCAGCATCGAGATGGGGGCCGCGCCGGCCGAGATCACGCGCAAGAACCGGCAGCGCAGCGTCACGGTGAGCGGCGCCCTCCAGGACGGGCTCTCCCTCGACGCGGCGCTCGCGCAAGCGCGCGAGGTGGCGGCGCAGGTGCTGCCGGAAGGCGTGACACTCGGCCTCTCGGGCACGGCCGAGGCCTTTCAGGAGAGCTTCGCCGAGTTCGGGCTCGCGATCGCGCTCGCGATACTCGTGATCTACATGCTGCTCGCGGCCCAGTTCGAGAGCCTCGTGCACCCCTTGACCGTGATGCTGGCGCTCCCGCTGGCCCTCGTCGGGGCGCTCGGGGCGCTCTACGGGCTCTCGCGCCTCGACCTGCTCGGCGTGATCCACGCACCGGGGATGACGCTCAACCTGTTCAGCCTGATCGGGATGATCCTGCTGATGGGGGTCGTCACGAAGAACTCGATCCTGCTGGTGGACTACGCGAACCAGCTGCGCCGCGAGGGGCTCGACAAGGTGGAGGCCATGCGCCGCGCGGCCCCGGTGCGGATGCGCCCAGTGCTGATGACCTCGGCCTCGATGATCTTCGGCGTGCTGCCCGCCGCACTGGGCGTGGGCCCGGGCGCCGAGACCCGCCAATCGATGGCGGTGGTGGTCGCGGCGGGAATGGTCTCCTCGACGATCCTCACGCTGCTCGTCGTGCCGGCCTTCTACCTGGTGCTCGACGACCTAGTCGAAGCGGCCCGCGCACGCCTACACCGGGCTCTGCACCGCCATCCGGCGTCGGCCGCGCCCGCACCGGAACCTGGGTAGAGCAAGCGAAGCGCGCAGCGAGCCGCAGGCGAGCGGAGCCCAGCGGGCGTGCGAAGCGCGCAGCGAGCCGCAGGCGAGCGGAGTGGGCTGGCAACAAGCGAATCGTCGCATCGTCCTAAGGCCGACCTGCCCCCTTCTCGAGCGGGTCGGACGCGATCCGCGAGCCGCGCAACGTCGTCCGCGTCGGCGCGTAGTCCTCGCCCGGCTCCCCTCGGCTATCGGTCTGGATCGTGACCGATCCGTTCTTCGCGATCGTGGTGACCGAATCCGAGATGAGACGCGTACTCACGTGCCGCGGGATGAACGCGAAGTTCGGGTCGACCCCCGGGATGCCTGCGACGACGACCTGGGTGTGCGCGATTCCGGTGAGCGTCCGACCCTCGACCGCGCCCTCGCCCTTGCCGATCACCTCGGCGGCCACCGGGTCCGACCCGGTTCCCGGGAAGTTGGTCGTCAGGTGAAAGGTCGCGGTGTAGGAGTCGCCCTCCACGGCCAGGATCACCGTCCCGCTGATGTCCCGCTTCTCGCCGGTCGCTTTGTCGACCGTGGCCCCCTGCACGCGGTACATCCCCGGGATCGGGACCTCCACGCCCTCCTCGGCAGGGGCCTCCACCGGCGGCGGCTCGGGAGCTCCGCAGGCGACGAGCGATGCGAATGACGCGGAGAGCAGGGCGGTGCCGAGGCGCAGCTCCATCGTGGTCCCCTCCCGGTGTCTCGTGAGGCGAGTGTACGCCCGGACCTCCTCGCA
This sequence comes from uncultured Spirochaetales bacterium, assembly GCA_964413375.1. Classification (GTDB taxonomy): domain Bacteria; phylum Myxococcota_A; class UBA9160; order UBA9160; family SMWR01; genus CAZUYC01. The sequence continues at coordinate 6,144 of CAYPSI010000109.1, forward strand.
GGGGAATGGCGGAGTCGCGGCAAAGGGTATGGGGTACTACCCCGGCGTGGTTTCCGGACGCAGATCGCGCGAGGGGCTCCGACCCCGTGCGAGCTCGCGGCGCAGCAGCGCGATCGCTTCCGCGAGGGCCCGTCGCGCGCACTGCTCGAGCTCGTCACAGCCGAGCGCGCGCTCCATTGCCGTCAGGGCCTCGTGGAGGTCGAGCTCCGACCCCGTCATCCCGAGCATCGATCGATCCCACATTTTGCTGCCTCGCAACCACCGCTTCCTCTGAGCGTGAGTGCCGCGGGAGCGAGCCGTCGGGGCGGAGGGGAGTGCGCTTCCAGGATCTCCGCCCCCAGGGGGGGGCGCTATCGGGGCGGCGGCGGAGCGCCCTCGTAGCGCTCGGACACCGCGATCTTCACGAGCTGCGCCGCGCGCAGCGGGATGTCGGCGAAGAAGTCGTTCATCACGGCCGTTTCCTGAACGTTCCAGCGGTTGCCGGTACGAAGCGAGATCTCTCGCAGGCTCTCCCCATCGCGCGCTTCGACGATGCGCAGCCGCGTCTCGTCGATCGACTCCCGCTCGCGCGGGGTGAGAGGTCGGAAGCTGCGCGCCACGCTGCGGAAGATCCCCGCATAACGCGCCGACGAGGTGCTCACGGTGATTCCGATCAAGCGGTAGATCGTGCCCTGGTAGGCGATCCAGGTGATGTGCGCCTGGACGGGGCCCCCGGGCGTCTGCGCCCCGCCGCTACCACGCGCCGCCTCGATCGCGCCGAGGCGGATCGGCTGCGGCGGCGCGTCGAGACGCAGACCGGCGGCTTCGTCGCTCGCGAGGTACTGCTCGGCAGCCGCGATCGGATCCTCGCCCTTGCCCTGCATCTCGAGGAAGACCTGCGCGTCGCGCTTCGGAGACATCGCACCGACCGCCTGCCGCGTGTTGCGCGTCTCCCAGCCCTCGGGGAAGCGCAGTGCGAGGTCGAGCTCGGAGTGGAAGAAGCGGTCCTTCTGGAACACGCCCTCCGACGCGCGCGTCCCCACCGCGAGTCCGTCGATCTGCGCGAGGTAGCCCGCCGCGTCCTCCGCGATCGGCGATCGCGCCGTCCAGTTGATCGCGCGCGCGCGGGCGGTCGCCTCGGCCGAACGCTCGCGGGTCGTCGGGTGGGTATCGAAGAAGCCCGGCAAGCGGGACGCGCCGAAGGCGAGGCGCTCGGTGTAGTCGAGCCCCTTCAGGAACATCGCCATGCCTCCGGGATCGTACCCGGCCCGCCCTGCGAGGAGCTGTCCCTCGCGGTCCGCCTCGCGCTCCTGGTCGCGGCTGTAGCTCGCGATCATCCCGGCCGCCGAGAAGCGGAAAAGTCCCGGGATGGACTGGACCACGGATTGGCGGGCCGAGGCGTGGCGCAGCGCCGCGTGGACGATCTCGTGCCCGATCACGTTGGCGAGCTCGTCCTCGGAGTTCGCGAGCAGCAGCAGACCGCGCGACACGTAGATCTGACCACCGGGCAGCGCGAACGCGTTCGGCACCTCCTGGTCGACGATCGAGAAGTGGTACTCGAAGTCGCGCGAAGGAGCGAAGCGCAGCAGCCGCTCGCCGATGCGGTTCACGTAGCCGACGAGCTCGGGATCCTCGACGAGGCCGAGCTCCGCTGCGACCTCCTTCGCGGCGTCTGCCCCGGCCCGGCGGTCGTCTGCTTCGCTGCGCAGGACCACCTCGGCCGGACGCTGTTGGGCGGGGCGCTTCGCGGGTCCGCCACAGGCCACCGCGCCCGCGACGATGCACGCGAGCACCGCAATCGCGCTTCGCCGGGTCTGCTGCGCCTGCATGAAGCTCCTCCGAGGCCGCTTATGCTCCCCCCGAGCGCTCGGCGGCGCAAGCGGGAGCTCGATCCGAGTGGTCTCGCGCCGTCGGAGATCCAGAGGGTGGCGGATGATCACGGGCGGCCCGAGCGGTCCGAGCGGCCCGAGCGGCTCGAACGGTAGGCGTCGAGGAATCGGTCGTAGCTGCCCAGCTGGAAGCGCGCGATGGCGATCAGGCGATCCGGGTCGAGGAGTGGACCGCTGACGACGAGGCGAAGCTCCTTCCAGTAGCGCAACAGGTCGGGATGCATCCTGCTCGGATCGCCGGTCTCGCGAGCGTGAACGTAGCCCTCCGGGATCGCGCGCTGGAAGTGCCCGATGCGCCAGCGCCGCGGGTCCCTTACCGCAAGTCGCGCGAGGAGCGGGTCGCCGAGGCCGAAGTGGTCGACCACGATCACGTCGGGCCCGGCGGCGAAGCCGAGCATGCCGACCGCCCCTCGCACGAGAACGACGCGTTCGCCGCGTTCGCGCGCCAGCTCCCGGGCACGCGCTCCGTCCTGCGACCAGGGATGGCGCTCCGGCGCGCCGTCGCGGATTCCCGGGCGGCCGAACAACGAGGTCGTGCGCTCGAAGACGCGCCGCTCGTCGGCGATCCCGTGCCAGGTCGCATCGGGATCGGCCGGGCGCAGGGCCAGGCCCGCCAGCGAAGCCGCCACGGCCACGGCCGCGACGCCGGCGGCCGCCCGGGGCGCTTCACGGAGCTCGTGCGCCACCAGCAACGCGGCCAGGAAGAGCGCCGGAGCGAAGAATCTCCCGGACATGAAGTCCCCGCCGATTGCGATCACCCAGCCGATCGAGGCCACGATGCCGAGGCCGAGGCCGACCCAGACGAGCGAGCAAAGCTCCACACGCTCGCGCAGTGACGCCGCGCGCCGGATGCACAGGCCTAGCGCCAGCAGCAACAGCCCGGCCGAACCGGCGTCGCGCCGCAGCAGGTCGAGAACGTAGGTCGAGCCCTGGAGCGCGAGCGCGGCGGCCGGAATGCCGGTGTCGAGCTTCGCGTACTTCGTGTTCGGAAACGCGAACCCGTAATAGAAGAGGCTCCAGAGCTCCCAGGCGACCAGCGGCAGTGCAGCCAGCGCGAGGCTTCTCCAGGCGATCCGCCCTCGCTCGCGCAACGCGAGCAGCGCGAGACACGGAAGCACGAGAACGAGCGCGTCGAGGCGCGTGGTCGCCGCGAGAGAGGTGGCGAGCCCGAGCGCGAGCCAGCGCGGAGTGCCCTCGCCGCCGGGTCGGAGTGCTGCCGCGCTGAAGGCCGCGAGGCAGAGCGCCACGAGTGGGGTCTCGAGGCCCGAGACGGCGTGGTCGGCGAAGGCGCGCGATGCGGCGAGCGGAATGACGAAGGCGAGCAGGAAGCAGTCGCGGCGCGCCCCGGCCGCGCGCCACGCCAGCGCCCCGGCGAGGCCCAGGCAGGCAGCCGCGAGAGCGAAGCTCGAGAAGGGGAGACTTCCCGAGACTGCGTAGAGCGGAACGTGCAGCAGCGCCCAGAGCGGGTGCGTGAAGACCTGCACGCGCTCGTCGACGTTCCAGCGCAGGCCGTGGCCCGCGAGCAGGTTGTCGATCACGCGATAGGTGATGAAGGCGTCGTCGGCGATCCACGCCCGCGAGAGGACGAAGGCGCCCGCCACCGCACAGGCGATCGCAAAGGAGGCGCGGCCCACGGAAGCCGGACTATATCAGAGAGGACTCGATCTCGACCGCGAGCAGCGTCACGTCGTCGCGCTGTGGCTCCTGCTTGCGGAAGCCCTCGAGGCCTGCGCGCAGCGACTCGATCGCGCCCGCCGCTCCGAGCTTCGCTCGAGCCGGAGCTCGTCATCGCGGTAGAGCGCTTCGCGCTCGATTCCGATCGGGATGCCGAGTCGGTCACGAGGATCGCGATTTCCGGATCGTCGCAGATCCGCCGCCAGGCCTCCTCGCCGTCGACGGCGCTCACCACCTCGTAGCCCCACTCTCCAAGCGCGTCGCCGAGGCAGGCCCGCCAGAGAGCCTGGTCGTCCGCAACGAGGATCTTCACCGCCCTCGCTTCGGCCGGACGCAGGCCACTGCTGAGCGCCCGGAGCCGCGGAGCCGCGCTACCGTGGCAATCCGGGGCGCCTGTGCGGCCCCGCAGGAGGAGACGATGCAGGGCCCCACCTCCCGCTTCGCCGCGGCGGCCGTCAGCGCGGCCGTGGCGCTCAGCCTGTTGGCCGCGCCCGCGCTCGCCGCCGACCCGGCCGCTCGCCAGGCGCTCGTGCCGCGCCTCGAGGGCCTGGCGCTGATCGACGCGTTGCAGAAGGGGGGCCTCACGATCCTGATGCGCCACATGTCGACCGAGCCGGTGGCGCCCAGCCCGGAGAGCTTCGACGTCGAGGACTGCACGACGCAGCGCAATCTCTCCGAGGCCGGAAGGGAGCAGGCGCGCCGAATCGCCGCAGCGATCTCGGGGCTCGGGATCCGGATCTCGCAGGTCGCTTCGAGCCCCTACTGCCGCTGTCTCGAGACCGCGCGAATCGCCTTCGGGCGGGTCGAGATCTCGGAAGTCCTGTCGGTGGGCGACGACCTCTCCTTCGAGGAGAAGCACCAGCGCGGGCGCGCGGTTCGCAACCTGCTCGCCACCACCCCCGAGTCGGGGACCAACGCCGTGCTGATCACCCACACCGGGACGCTGCTCTACAGCTTCGGCCTCGACTCGCGGCCGGAGGGCATCGCGCACGTGTTCCAGCCCGGTCCGGCAGGGACCTCCGTCTACCTCGGGTCGCTCGTCCCGGAGGATTGGTCGCGCCTCGCCGCGCTACGGGCCGCAGGGCCGGGCGCCAGCGACGCGCGCTGAGTCATCCGCCTCGGAGAGGGGCGCGCTAGAAGACCTGGCGCAGCGTGAGCCGGCCGGTGCCACGCTCGAAGCCGCTGCTCCCGGCGGTGCGCGAGCTGAAGAAGTCGTACGCCGCCTCCACCTCGAGACGACGCACGATCGGGTAGGCCAGGCTCGCGCCCGCGCTCCAGATCGGCTTGTCCTTGCCGGGGTCCTGGAACTCCCAGCCGAAGGAGCCTCCGACGTACCAGCGAAGCTTCTCGCCCACCCGGTCGGAGGCGCGCAGCAGCAGCTCGTTCGAGTGGTAGCGCTTGGGGTTGAAGTATCCGTTGTACTCCTGCTTCGAGAATTCGAAGCCGGTGTAGCGCAAGCCGGTCGTGACACCCGGGTGGTGCCAGATCTTGCGCTGCGCCTCGAGCTGCCACCAGGTCCGCTCGTTCCCGTCCGAGTAGCTGCCCCAGTTGAAGCGCGTCGTCAGGCGGGTGAGCTCGTTCGGGGTCACGTCCATCGAGGCATTCGCGTAGACGGCGGTCGTCCCTTCGCGCAGCGACGTTTCGTCGTCGAAGGTCGTCCGCACGGATCCCAGGTCGAAACGCAGCAGGTCGTTCGGCCAGAAGCTGAAGAAGGTGTCGTAGGTGGGACGCACGTGGTCGCCCGACGCGCCGCGCGTCTCGATCACGTCGACCAAGAAGCTCCCCTGCCACGCGAAGGCGTCGTTGAAGCGATGACCGGCCTGCAAGCCGGGCTGCATCACCAGGATATCCTTCACCGGTCCGTCGTTGGGATCGAAGATGCCGAGCTCGTAGCGCGGGCCCACGAAGCTGCGCCCGTCGCCGAGGCTGAAGCGCGAAACGACCGACGTGGAGGTGATGCGGAGATCGTTCGACTGATGCGATTCGCGCCAGTCCAGATCGACTTCCGGTCGCTGCCGGAACTCGATGTCGTCGAGCATGCCGATCGCGCGCTCGTCCGCGGGATCCGCGGCGATCTGGTCGCGCAGCACGCGCTCGGAGCGGTCCGGACGACCCATCCAATCGAGCGACTCGGCGAGGATCGCGGTCGCCTGCCGGTCGTGGGGATGGCTCTCGAGCAGGTCCTGCATCTTCGCGGAGGCGTCGCGTTGGCGACCTCGCCAGCTCTGGACGCGTCCGATTCCGCGGCTCGCTTCGAGATCGCCCGGGTGGTCCCGCAGCACCGCCTGGTACTCGGCCAGCGCGTCGCCCTGGCGATCCATCCAGGACAGCACGCGGGCGCGACCGAGCCTCGCCACGCGATCGCTGGGATCCTGGGCGACGAGCAGGTCGTACTCCGTGAGCGCGTCGGACAGGGCGTCGTCCCACGAGAGTGCGAGGGCGAGCCCGAGGCGGGCTCGTCGCTCCTTCGCGGGATCCTTCGCAGTCTCGATCGTCTCGCGGTAGAGCGGAACCGCCTCGCCGGGGCGTTCCGACCAGGTGAGCTGGTCGGCGAGCTCCGAAAGCCATTCGCCGCGCCGTTCCGGATCCACCTCCATGGCGCGCAGGAAGGCGTCGATCGACTCCTGGTGGCGGTCCGCGCTGGCCGCCAGGCGCGCGGCCTGGGCTGCGTCATCGGCGCTCCACGGCTCGGCGCGCGCGGGGCTCGCTGCGGCGACCGCGAGGCCGAGAAGAGCGATCCGGAAGAGGATGCGCGCCGTGCTCCTCATCCCTGGCCCTCCGAATCCTGCAGGCGCGCCGTCATCTCACGCCTTGTCACCACCCAATCGGTTCGCTTCATCATGTGGTCGTAGACCGCGACGACCGAGATCATGTTCTTCACGATCACGTAGAAGAATACGAAGAGCGCGTACTCGAAGGCCGTCCAGAGGGTCGGCCGCACGAAGGCGTTCTTCACCGCGACGAAGGTCTGGAAGGGCCCGCTTGCCAGCGTGATGATCGCGGTGACCCACAGGTACCAGTGGGCCCTGAGCGGCACTTCGCCCTGGATCATCAGCAGACTCACGATGATCGGCAGGATCTGGAGCGTGATCGGCGGATAGAGCTCCCGGTAGAGCAATAGATAGGTCCAGTAGAGCTTCTGCTTCAAGCTGAGCTTCTTCGAGCTCCAGAACTCCCGCTGGTAGCGGAGCGTCACCTCGAGCCATCCCTGGGACCAGCGCTTGCGCTGGAACCACAGCGAACGGAAGTTCGTGGGGGCGAGCTCCGTCGACACGATGCTCCGGTCGGCGACGATACGGTACCCGGCGAGCAGCGCCCGCGAGGACGCATCGATGTCCTCGGTCATGAAGCCCTGATCGAAGCGGGTGCGGCGCAAGGGCTCCGCACGCCAGTAGCCATTCGATCCGCCGAAGATCGCGGTATCGACGATCAGCGAGCGGGCCGGGTGGCTCACGCCGTACATGCATTCGAACTCGACGCCGATCATCCGGGTCAGGAAGTTCGTGGCCCGGTTGCGAATCACGTTGCGGCCCTGGACGACGTCGTAGTGGCTCTCGAGCCAGCGCCAGGCCCGCTCGAAGCAATCGGCCGGCGGGTGGTGGTCGGCGTCGAGGATTCCGACGATCTCCCCGCTGGCCGCGTCGATGCCGGCGTTCAGGTTCTCGGCCTTCGATTCGCTGCCCTCGACACGCAGCAGCTTGAGCTCGGGGTTGCGCTCGGCGAAGCGCCGCAACTCGTCCTCGACCGGGAGATCCACCGGCGTGTTGTAGGCCAGGATCACCTCGAAGCCGGCCTCGGGCCGCCGCACCGTCGCGAGGATGTGCTCGAGCGTCTCGAAGATGATCTCCTGCTCGTTCGGGAGATAGGCCGCCACGATGAACGACGAGCGCGGCACCGGCCGCGACGGCGCCGGGACCCGGGCACCACTCACGCCGAGCGCACGCTTCAGTCCCTGGCCGATGCGGTCGAAGTGGCCCTCGAACTCGCGCGTCTCGCCCGCGAAACGCCGGAAGAGGGCGAGCCCCGCCTCGTAGAAGATCATCAGCGCCGTGATCAGGTAGACGGTCGCGACGGCGCAGTGCAGCTCGAAGAGCGAGGCGCCCGAGAGGCGCAGGTAGTAATACAGGATCGTCGGCACGCCGACGATCACGACGTGCGTGAAGATGACGTTGTCCCAGCCGATCGGAGCGCGCACGCTCGGAACCGGGACCGAGCGGGCGTGGGAGCCGCCACCGCCCGAGCTCGAGCCTCCGGGCCCGTGGTCTGCCGGGAGGACTTCGACGCCCGTCGGGCCGGCCACCGGAGCGCTCCTTCGCTTCGCGGCGCTCGACTCCGTAGCCTTCTTCGCAGGTTGCACCAGCTTCGACTCCTCGAACGCGTGGGATAGCCGCTCGTTTGTGCCTCTCGACCTCGCGTGAAGGGGACTTGAGGCGAGAGGCACCTTTCTTTCCCACCGGATGCGTTGCCGAAGGAGCGCAATCTTGCAGCAGCGCTCGACCCCGGGGTGCCGTAGAGCGCCGTCACCACTTCGTCACACGATGTCCCGAGAGCCTCGACGAACGCGCCTCGGGCTCGCCACGAAGCGGGCGTAGACTGCTCGCCATGATGTACATGGCAATCACACTAGGAATCGCACAGGGTCTCGCGATGCTGCTGGTCCTAGCCGCCCTGCGGGGCGGCAGTCGGGCCGATCGTGCACTCGAGAACGCGCGACGGGACCTGCCCGCCGGCTAGACCCGGCCCCTTTGGGGGCCCTCAGATTCTCCGAGGGCGCCCGTCCGAGACAACCACTCCCCCCGGAACCGGACGGGCGCTCTCGTTCCCCCCCCCAGCCGCACCCGCGGCGCCTCCCCAACCGCGATTGCCGCCGGCAGCCTCGCTGGCGCAGAATGGAGACCTGCGTCGGGGTCTCGGGTGCAGCAGTCCGATCGGTCGAAGCTCGTGGCGAAGCTCCTCGTCGTCGGTGTCGTCTACTTCGCTGCCGTCGGTTTCAGCCTCGATACGATCCAGCCCACACAGCTCTGGCCGGCCGCGGGCATCGGGTTGGCCGCGATCCTGCGCTGGGGGCCGGTGACGCTCTTCGCGACGATCCCGGCCCACGTGCTCGCACATCTCGCCTCGGGCTCGTTGCCGAGCTTTTCCGTGGCCGCCGCCGCTTCGGCCGGCGCCGAGGCCGCGTTGGTCGCCTGGCTGCTGGGCCGCCTGCATTTCGATCGCTTTCTCGGCTCGCTCCGCGACGTGATCGCCTTCGTGCTCGTCGGCGTGATCGCGGGCCCGGCTCTCGGCGCAGCGCTGGGTACCGCGGGACTCGGGTTGAGCGGCCAGAGCACCCCTGACGAGCTGCTCGGATTCCTCTGGATCTGGTGGATCGGAAACAGCGTCGGAATCCTCGTGCTGACCCCCCTTCTGCTGGCGACCGATCACCTTGGACGAGGGCTCCAGGAGCAGCGCCGCACGGCAGAGGCCGCCCTCGTAGCGGCTTCGCTGCTGCTGGTCGGCTTCGCGGTCTTCGGCCCCTGGCCGGGGCTCGGCGCGGCGAACCAGCCGATCTCGTTCGCGGTGTTCCCGGTGGTGGCATGGGCTGCCTTCCGGCTCGGAAGCGCCGGCGCGGCAGCGGCAAACGCGCTCATCGCCGCAATCGCGGTCTGGGGGACACTCTCCGGCAGCGGACCCTTCGTCCAGGCGTCGAACGAGTGGTCATTCCTCTTCACCTGGTCCTTCTTGACCTTCACCTCGGTCGCGAGCCTCGCGTTCGCGTCGCTCGTCGCGACGCGCGACCGCGCCGAGCGCGATCTCCGCGAGGCCTACGAGGCCCTGCCGGCGATCGAGGCGGCGACCCAGGCCGGGAGCTGGATCTGGCGCCCGGACCTGAGTCTGCACCTCGGCTCGGCGCGACAGCGCGAGATCCACGGAGTCGCCGAACACGCGAACCCCATCCCCCAGGAAGTGCTGATGGAGTCGATCCATCCGGACGACCGCCGTCAGATGCTTCGGGAGTTCGCCGCGGCATGGGAGAAGAGGGGTCGGATCCAGGTGGAGTATCGCGTCGTGCTGGCCGACGGAAGCGTCCGCTGGCTCGCGGCGAGCGGTGCATGCGTGCCCGTCGACTCGACCCGACCCACGGGTCCCCTGCAGATGGTGGGAGTGCACGTCGATGTCACGGAGCGCAAGCAGATGGAGGCCACCGTTCATCGCGGCGAGCGCCTGGCTTCCCTCGGCACCTTCGCGGCCGGCGTCGCCCACGAGCTCAACAACCCGCTTGGAACCATCCTTCTGGCGGCAGAGGCTGCGCGCTCTTCCGCAGACGATCGGGGGCTCGTCGCGCGCGCCCTCGACGACATCGTCGAGGATGCGAGGCGAGCGGCGCGCAGCGAGCCGCAGGCGAGCGGAGCTCAACGCAAGCGAAGCGCGCAGCGAGCCGGCGGCGAGCGGAGCTCAACGGGCTGACGCGTGGTTCACGAAGATCGGTGAGGACCAGGCGCGCTCGCGAACCGGCGCGAGACACTCGTCGTCGAAGGGCGTGCGCCAGTCGCCGAAGCAGGGATCCACCGAGACGGGGTTCCCCGCGGCGTCGAAGCGCGTGCGCAGGTTTGCCGCGTTGATCGCCGGCGTCTCCTCCTGGAGTGCGCGCACGTAGTAGAGCGCGTCGCGACCCATCGATGCGAACTCGGGATCCTCGAAGTTCACGGAGCAGCCGGCCGGCGTGGGCAGGCACTCGAAGCGCCGCCAGGGATCTTCGATCAGGCCATCGACGGGCTCGTCCGGATGACTCTGCGGCCGGATGCGCACCACCTCGATCGCGACGATCGGATGCCGCAGGTCTCCCGGGTTGTCGCACTCGCCCACGCAGAGGTATGCGAGCCGATCGGGCGCGAGCGAGGCGACGCTCGCCTCGGGGCAGCCCGGCCTCTGGCGCAGCGCACCGGCCGCCCGCACTTCGAAGCGCGGCGCTTCGGAGAGAGTGACCTCGCTTCCCATCGCTGCGGGTCCGGCGGGCGCGTTCTTCAGGTCGAACCACAAGAGCATCCGCGGGCCGCTGGTTCCGTACACCGCGCGGCGGCGCAGCGCGTCCCAGATGGCCTCGCGGCTGCGACCCGCGGCGTGCACGGCCACGATGCCGCCGGGATAGGTAAAGCTCGAGAGCCGCTCGCCGTCGGGCACGAGGTACCCCGAGTCGGCGGGTTGCGGACGATCCGGGTCCTTCGCGGCCCCGAAGTGCTTTCCCATCGAGCGGCTCGGCCCGGTGGCCATCGTCATCTTGCGCCGCTCGTACTGCTTGTAGCCGGTTCCCGGCCGCGCCGTGTGGTCGTCGGTCGATGCGATGAAGCCGAAGCGGAAGCGCAAGGGGCGAGCGTCCTCTCCTTGCGCCTCGAAGTTCGAGAGCGCCATCGCATACTGCGCCGTTTCGGCGGGCCGCAAGCCGAAGGCGGGCTTGAAGCAGTCGCGGCACTGGTCGCAGTCGAGCCACTCCTCTGCGGCGGCCTCGGGGAACACCAGTCGGTACTGGGGACCGGCCTCGAGCGCGAGGCTGCGGGCCTCCTGGACGAGCGCGTCGCACTCATCGTCCGGAAGCTCGCCGCAGCGCCGCCGTGCGATCTCGCCCGCCTGCCAGCAGCAGGACAGGAAATCTTCGCCGGGCTCCGGGCACACGAGCGCGCCGTCCTCCGCGACGCGGGCGGGCCGGAAGGAACGATACTCCTCGGAGTTCCCATGCCCGGACATGACCTCGAGCAGTCGCTGACGGTCCGGATCGTGCTGCTCCGGCGTGAGGGCCTTCTTCCACGAGGCGGTGGTGGGAGTGTAGAGCCCCCAGGCGTTCCCGTGCGGGATCACCAGCGTGTCGAGGCCCCACTCGTCGAGCTTGGCATAGAGCTCGGCGGGCGTGGGGGCGTTCTCCGCGCAACCCAGCGGGAGATCCCGGGTCGGGATGCCCTCCGGACACAGTGGGGTCGCCTGTACCCGGTTCACGAGCCACTCGAGGTCGACGTATTCCTTCCAGTTCAGCGGATCGATGAAGCGCGCCCGCGTCGCCTGGATCACGTTCGTGAACAGGCCGATGCCCTCGTCGACCCGCGAGCCGATCGGGCGGGCGGGGAGCTCCTCTTCCGCCGTCCCGCGGAAGATCACGTTCTTGTGACCCCAGTGCCGATTCGGGGCCGTGTCCACCTGCGTCCACTCGAAGCCGGTGAACGCGATCAGATCGGAATCGCCGGAGTCTCCCGCGAGCGCGTTGCAGTTGCGGACGCTCTGCTTCGTCGCCTGCCAGTGCTCCGGGGTCAGGCTCTCGGCGTGGTCGCTGAGGGCGTAGAAATCGAGACCCGCGCAGTGGCGAGCGAAATCGCAGGCATCGGCGGGCGTGTGGATTCCCTGGAGCTTCATCAGCGGGAGCTCCATCGCGAAGGCGTCGAGCGAATAGGTCGTGTGGACGTGGAGGTCGCCGAAGAGGATCTGCTCGTGCGGCAGCTCGCGGGCGGCCTTGACCAGGCGCGCGATCCCGGCCGCCGCCAGCCGCTGCGCCTCGTCGCGCTTCGCGAGCTCGCGAGCGGCAACCCGCGCACCGGTGATCTCGCCCGCCGGCCGGTCCCCACCGCTCGGGCATCCGGCGAGCGCGGCGAGGCTCGTCGCCAGCGCCGCGCCGAGGGCAATGCGGACGCGGCCCGCTCGGGCCACCGCTAGCAGGCCGACACGGGAGTCGGCACCCGCGCAGCGAGCCGAAGGCGAGCGGAGCTCACCGCGCTAGCCGCGGCGCTCGGGAGGCTTCCCGTCCAGCACGGCGCGTCCGAACATCGCCTCGGCGAACTCCGAGAAGTTCGGGCCCCTGCGCAGCGAATGCCCGCCGTCGACATTGATCGACTGCCCGGTGATCCAGCGCGACTCCCGGCCGATCAGGAAGCGCGCGAGGTGCCCCACGTCCTCGGGCTCCCCCACGCCCTGCATCGGCGTGTTCTCGACGTAGCTGCGGTAGGTCGCGCTCTCGCGCGGGATGTGCCCCATGATCTCGGTGGCGATGAAACCCGGTCGGATCGCGTTGAAGCGCACGCCGAGGTGGCCGTACTCGTCGGCGGCATTGCGCATCATCGCCTCGATGCCCGCCTTGCCGGCCGTGTAGGCGCCGAAGTAGGGGTGGGTCACGTGCCCGGCGAGCGACGACATCCCGACGAAGGAGCCGCCGCCTGCCTCGACCATCTGGGCAACCGTGTGCTTGATGCAGAGCATCGTGCCGAGGACGTTCAGGTGCAGCACGCGCAGGAATTCCTCCACCTGCTGCACGTGGAAGGGGCCCATCCCTCCGCCGCCACCCGCATTGGCGACGCAGCCGTCGAGGCGGCCCGTCGGCTCGAGGGCCCGCGCCACGGCGGCCGCGACGTCTTCCTCGCGCGTCACGTCCGCGGCGATGAAATGCACGGACCCGCCATGGCCGGCCGCGGCCTCGATCTGCTTCGCGGCCTCCGCGAGCTTCGACTCGGTGCGGCCGCAGATCGTCACCGCCGCGCCGTCCGCGGCGAGCCGCTCGGCGCAGGCGCGTCCGATTCCGGTCCCACCGCCCGTCACGAGGACGGCGAAGCCTTCGAGGCCTCCGGAGCGTGCGGAGGGCGTGCGGATGGTTCGGGCCATCTCGCCGCGTACTCTACCGGGGCGCGGGCACGAGGGCGAGGCCTGCGACCTCGCGCGGCGCCGCGTCTTTCCGTAATCGCCGCCACATCGCAGCGGCCGATTCGCTCCGAAATATCCATGCGTGGAAGCGATCAGATCGGCGCGACGGGCGATCACCCCGCGCGCCGCGATACCCGGCCTCATGCTCCTGGCGGGACTGATCCTGGTGCAGGCGTTCGCGCCCGCCCGGACCCCGAGAGCACAGACCTTCGAGCGGGAGGTGGTGCTCCGCTTCCTGCCGCCGCACGGCCCGGTAGAGGGTTACCGGGTCCTGCTCACGAACGAGGCCACGTTGCTCGCCACCGTGCTCGACGTAGGCTGGGTCGCGCCGGACGCGGACGGAGTCGGAAGCACCGCCGTGATGCTGGACGACGCCGCGTACCTCGCCGCGATGACGGCCTACAACCAAGTGGGCGAGTCGCCGCCCTCGAACCAGATCCGCATCGCCGAGGTTTGCGACCCAGCCCTCTGCGACGACGGGAATGCCTGCACCGCGGACTCGTGCGACCCCTCCGGCTGCCTGCAGACGCCGCTTCCGGACGGAAGCGCGTGCGACGACGGCTCCGCCGCGACGCAGGGCGATCGCTGCGTCGCCGGCGCGTGTGCAGGCGTCGCGCCGACCCTCGCCGTCCTGGCGGTCGCCCCGAACGTCGTCTCGCCGGGAACCGTCGACCTCCAGATCCACGGCATCGGCTTCTCGAACGGGGCGGTGTTGCGCTTCGAGAACGGCGAAGGCAGCGCGCCGCGCGTGCGTAGTCTTCTCCTCCTCGATCCGCAGACGCTCGCGGCGCGGATCGAGGTCCGCGCCAAGCGCCCCGCGCGAACCCGCTACTGGGACGTGGTCGTGTCCCTCCCGAACGGAAACACGGCGCGGCTCATCCAGGGACTGCGCGTCGATCCCTAGTCGTCGTATCGTATGCTGCAGGTCCGGCGGGACGATGCTTCAGCGGAGCGCATGGCGGCGCAGCGCCCGCGGGCGTGCGGATTTCCGGTCCCTCGCGGAAGGGCCCGCCGAAGTTCTCTCCGCCCACAGCGCGCTTCGCCTCCTCGTACTCCGCCTCGCCGACGTCGCCGATGAAGACCGCCCCCGAGACCGGATCGATCTGGAAGCGGAACGGATTGCGCAGGCCGAACGCGAGCACGAGCCGCGCGTTGTCGTCGGGCCCAGGGAATGGATTGCCCGCGGGAACGAGCGTGCTCTTCGGGGGCGGGCCTGCGCCGGCGCCGGGCAGGCTCGCGACGGACAGGCGCAGGATCGCACCCTTCAGGCTGCTCGGGTTCCAGCGCCGCACAGCGGTCGGCATCCTCGCCGAGGCTCGCGAGCACCGCGCGCCAGCGCGTCGCCTGTACGCCGTCCCGCAACTTTCGCGAGTCGCCTCATTGCAGCTTCTCCCTCGCTTCGTCCGCTCTCGAAGATACACTCGCGGGCGAACGTGGATTCGGAGCGCGCGGACTCGAGGGCACGCACGGGACAGGGGATGTTCACGAAGAGCTGCGCTCCTTCGAGCACTAGTGGGCGAGCCACCAGACGAGGCCCGCGAGACTTCCCACCAGCGCAACCGGAGCGCCCCAGCCGACGATGCGAAGGATCCGAACCAGCTTCTGGATCCGCTCCCCGTCGTTCAGGTGCGGGAAGTCGCCTGCCGGAACCGGCACCCCGAGAAACGCGCAGAGAGGCTCCCAGCCATCCTTGGGGTCGAACACCAGCAGGCGATCGCTCGGGACGCTGGCGATCACCCGGGCGTTGTGGTCCCGAAACACCTGGATCGCAGCGGCGCGATCCTCGAAACGCCCAGCGAAGGTCCCGTCCCACACGATGCCGAAGACCATCTCGCCGTAGCGCCGCAGCCGTGGGATCAGCCGCAGGAACGAGCGACGCACGACCACCGAGAGGGGATGGATGGTCGTCGCGACGCTGTCGTACCAGCGGTCCTCGTCGCGGACGCTGAGCACGACCTTCGCGGCTGGGAACTCCCGGAACAGCGGCTCCCAATAGGCGCAGCTCGGCCAGTCGCACGCCGCGCGGTACCCGTCGAAGATCTGCTCCCAGTCGGGCTCGCCGCCCATCGCGATCGCGTGCCAGTGCGCGAGCTGCTCGCTGGAAGTCGCCACCGCCTCCATGTGGTGGCACTTGCGATAGCCCAGGCGCTCGAGCGCCGCCTTCAGGGAGAGCGTCCCCGTGCGTCCGAAGCCCGCGCCGATGACCTCCAGTGCCATCGGGGCGAAGGGTCGGACATTTTCGCGAGAGCCTCAAGGCGCACGGCGACGCCCGGCCTGCAACGCGGAGCGATGATAGCATCGGCGGCCTCGCGGCCCGCCGTGGAGGATGCGCTCCAAGGGCCGCTCGCGGGGAGCAGCATGATCGAGCGGGTTGGATTCATCGGGCTCGGCGACATCGGGGAGCCGATGGCGCGCAACCTGTGCGGCGCCTTCGAGGTCGTGGTCCACGACCTGCGCGCGGACGCCGTCCAGAAGCTGATCGACGCGGGCGCGAAGCCGGGCGGGAGCCCGCGCGAAGTGGGCGAGCGCACCCAGGCGGTCTGCGTCTGCGTACTCGACGACGCGTCGACGCGAGCCGTCGTTGCCGGCCCCGACGGGATCCTCGCCGGCGCCGGACCCGGCGCGATCGTCGCGATCCACTCGACGATCCACCCGGAGACCGCGCGCGAGCTCGCAGCGCTCGCGAAGCAGCGCGGCGCGCAGGTGGTCGACGCGCAGATGACGGGCGGGCGCGGGCTCGCCGAGCAGCGACGCCTTCGCTTCATGGTCGGTGGCGATTCCGATGCGCTGGAAACCATCCGACCGGTGCTCGAGCGCTCCGCTGCGGAGATCACCCACTGCGGAGGCGTCGGCGCCGGCGCGGTCGCGAAGCTCTGCAACAATCTGGTGCAGTTCCAGGCCTGGCAGGGCTACGTCGACGCGATGCGAATCGGCGCCGCCTCGGGGCTCTCCGAGGAGACGCTGCTGCAGGTGCTCTCCTGGATCATGAACGACAACGCCCGAACCTTCCTCGCCGCGCGCAAGGCTCTCGAGCAGAACCCCGACAACGCTCCGCTGCGCGAGCGCTTCACCGCGGTGATGAAGCTCGCGGAGAAGGATCTCCACCTCGCGCTCGACGTCGCCTACCGCGCCGGCGTCTCGGTGCCCGGAACGGCGCTCTGCTCGCAGCAGATGGCACGGCTCTTCGCCGTGCCGGACCTGCAGCGGCGCTAGGTCCGGCTCGCGAACCCCGCCGTGCACGCGCTCGACCTGAAGGACCCCGCCGACCGTCTGCTCGGCCGAGTGCTGCGCCGCCAGGCCGAGGCCGTGCCGGACGCGCCCTTTGTGCTCTGCGACGATCGGCGCTTTGGCTACGGCGAGGCGAACCGCCTGGCGAACGCCTGGGCCCGCGCACTGCGCGAGCTGGGAGTCGAGCGGGGCGACACGGTCGCGTTCCTGCTGCGCAGCTGCCCGGAGTTCGTCTTCGCGACCTTCGGCGCGATGAAGCTCGGCGCGATCTGGGTACCGACCAACGTCGACTACAAGGGCCAGTGGCTGCGCGAGAGCCTGGAAGACAGTCGGGCGCGCGTGCTCGTCGCGGAGAGCGACCTGTTGCCGCGCGTCGCCGAGGTGGCGAAGGGGCTCCCCCTCGAGCACATCGTCGTGCGCGGGGGCGGTGCGGCACCAGCGGGGCTCTCGACGCTCCCGCTCGAGGAGATCACGGCCAAGCAGGGCCCGGAGCCCGACGACGCCGGCCTCCAGTACGGCGACACCGCTGCGGTGCTCTGGACCTCGGGTACCACCGGCCGTTCGAAGGGCGTGATGCAGAGCCACAACGCGTGGATCCGCTCGGGGCTCTCCGGCGCGGGCAATTCGCGCGCGCGCGCGGGAGACGTGATGTACTCCTGCCTCCCGATGTACAACTCCGCGGCGTGGTCCGCGCAGGTCTACCGCGCGCTCGTGACGGGACTGCCGGTTGCGATCGATGCGGCCTTCTCGGTCCATTCCTTCTGGGAGCGCTGTCGCCACTACGGCGCCACCCAGGTCTTCACGCTCGGCGCGATGCACATGTTCCTGTGGCAGGCGCCCGCGAGCCCGGAAGACCGCAACCACTCCGTACGCCACGCCACGATGATTCCATTGCCGGAGCCGTTGATCGCGGCCATGAAGGAGCGCTTCGGGATCGAAACCCTCGACCAGGGCTACGGGCAGAGCGAAGTGCTGGGCCTTCTCCACCGCCCAGACGACGGCAAGCCGAAGAAGCCCGGATCGCTTGGCCAGCCCCTCGACGGGATCGAGGCCCGGCTGCTCGGAGACGACGACCGCGAGGTCTCGCCGGGCGAGGTCGGCGAGTTCTGCGTCCGCCCCACCGAGCCGCACGTGATCTTCAACGGCTATTACGGGAACCCCGCAGCCACGCTGCGCGCGACGAGCAACCTCTGGTACCACACGGGCGACCTCGGCCGCCGCGACGCGGACGGCGACTGGTTCTTCGTCGATCGCAAGGCAGATTTCATTCGCTACAAGGGCCGCAACGTGTCGTCCTTCGCGGTGGAGGCGGCGGTAGCGGCGCATCCGGACGTCGCGGAGTGCGCGGCGCACGGCGTGCGCTCGGCCGAGCTCGAGCACGAGGCGGAGATCAAGGTCTGCGTGGTGCGCAAGCCCGGGAAGAAACTCGCCCCCGAGGAGCTCGCGCGCTTCGTGAACGACACCGCGCCGTACTTCTTCGTGCCGCGCTACATCGAGTTCGTGGACGAGCTCCCGCGCACCCCGACGCTGCGCGTGCAGAAGTACCGCCTGCGCGAGCGCGGCGTCACCCCCGAGACCTGGGACGCCGTGGCTGCCGGCTTCGTCGTCCGCCGTTGAGCAAGCCAGCCGACGTCCCCGTCGGCCGGCGCGCGGCGGTGCGAATCGTCCCCGATCTCGACACGAGTGCGGAGGAGCCGCGACTCGTGCTCGTCGTGGGCTGGCCGGATGGTCGCAAGCGGCGCTCTCCGAAGCGCTCGCGATCCTTCCCAGCGGCCCCTCGCCGAGCGTCGACACCGGCCTCGTGCTCGCGGACGGGGTTTTCCACGTCCTCGCTGATTCCCTCCCCGAGCCCGTACTCGAGCGATTCGCGCTCCAGGGCGCGCTCCCGCTGCGGCGGGAGGAGCTCGCTCCCACGCTTCAGCAGCTCGCCGCGCACTATCCCCACCTCCGCCAGAGCGCCGCCGCGATGGCCCGACACCATCGGGTGACACCGATTCTCCTGCTTGACCTCCTCGCGGACGACTGGCTCGATCTGCGCCTGCTCGCGCACGACGCCCCGGTCGACAGCGCACCTCTGGAGCTCCGCGAGGGGGCCTCGCGCGTCTTCGAGTGGGCGGCCGAGCGAGGCTGGGAGCGGCGAGAGTGCGGGCTCAGGGCGGGCCAGCGCAAGCTCTACCTCGCCGAGCTGCGCAGGAGCCGACCTTTGATCGACGCGCTCGACAGCGACGCGAGCTGTCGCGACGCGGAATCGCGTGCCACGAGCTCACGGGCGCAACGACGCGACGCGAGCGCGTCGTTGCCGAGTTCCAGGAGGACCCGCGCCCCTGCGTCTTCCTCGTCTCGCTTCGCGCAGGAGGACGGGGGCTCAACCTCACGGCCGCGAGCTACGCGGTCCTCTTCGATCCCTGGTGGAACCCCGCCGTCGAGGCGCAGGCCATCGACCGCACGCACCGGATCGGACAGGACCGTACGGTGATCGCCTACCGCGTGCTCGCGGTGGGCACGATCGAGGAGAAGATCTTCGAGCTCCAGCAGCGCAAGGCCGCGCTCACGCGCGAGATCCTGGGCGAGGCGGCGCTCGGCCGCAGCCTCACGCGCGACGACCTCGAGTATCTGTTCGCGGAATCCTGAGCGCCTGAACGCAGGGGGGCGCCCGCGCTCGCCCTGGCTTGCGCTGGGCGATCGCCGGCACGTCGACCCTGTCGAATTCGTGATGCGTGAACTCGCCCGCCAACCCCTCGAAGCGGACGAGCGGACGGACCTGCGCCGGGCGGACCGCCGCCGCGAGGGTCGGCGACCGCGGCCTGTGGCTCAGCGATCTCGCAGCCGGCGCCAGAATGTGAGGACGTCCCAGAACTCCGCCCAGGTCTCGATGTAGGTCTCGTCGAGCCGCGGCCTCGCGGCCAGGATGGCCTCGATGTCTGCGACGTCCTGCGCTCGACCTGCGACGAGCTTGAGCACGATCACGTCCTCGGGGGCGAGCACCAGGACGAGGCGCCCTTCGGCGAGTGGCTCCGCGCGTGCACGTCGGATCGCGACTTCCTCGTACTCGGTCGCCGCGATGATCAGATCCGCGGCGCCGAGCTCGGCGTGTCGCAGGCGCAGGACCTCTCCCCCCGGAGAGGCGCGTCGGACTGCCCAGCCTCCCGCTGCGAGCTCGCGTTCGAGACGATCGAGACCGGGGCCCACACCCTCGAGCAGCAGGTCGACGTCTTGCGTCAGGCGGGTCGTAATCCGATAGCGGTTCGCAGCCAGCGCTCCGATCAGGACCCAGCGGATGGCGAGTCCGTCGAGGAGGCGTCCGAGAGCCTCGAGCGCATTACGCTCCACCTGCTCGGATCTCCCGCCCGCGCCGCAGGACGCGAAGGTGGGCCTCGAGCTCCGCCTCGTCCACTCCGCTGGCGCCCGGCTCCGCGGCGCTTCCCAGCGTCCGACGGATCGCGTCGAGCCGCTCGAAGAGCTCGTCCAGGGAGCGCGGCGGTGCGTCCTCGGGAAGGGGACCGCTCGCCTCTGCGATGCGTCGGAAGTGCTCGCGATCGGCGCGCGATGCCCGTCTCGACCCCATGGCCCCAACCTTAGCGCGCCGCGCGCCCAGCCCGCCGCAGGTCGAATCGACCGAGCCACCACCATCGGCCTGACGATGGCCTGCGAGCTGGCGCGGCACGGATCCACCCTGCGCATCGTCGACAAGCTCCCTGGGATCGTGCCCACCTGCCGCGCCACGGGCATCCACTCTCGCACTCTCGAAGTCTTCCCGGACATCGGCATCGTGGACGAAATCCTGGCGCAGGGGGAGCTCGTACGCGGGCTGTGCCAATACGCCCATGGCGAGTGATTCGTGCATAAGTCCACTCACTTCTGGGAGCGCTGCCGCAGTTACGGCGCCACAAGCGCGGCCTAACCCCCGAGACCTGGGACGCCGTGGCTGCCGGCTTCGTCGTCCGGCGCTGAACGAGCGGTCCGACGCCTGCCCCTCTGCCTCAGCGCCGGGTAGCGACCCGGTCGAGCCGGCGCTCAGTCGTCCAGGGTCCAGGAGTCGCGGCTTGCGGCCCGGGGGATGCGACCGGCGCCGCGTTCCAACCAGCTACCCACCGCCGGTACCAGCGGAAGCACGGCCAGGAGGGTGTAGCCGCGCTTCAAGAGAAAGACCGCAAGCCGCGCTCCGAGAGTCGGAAGCCGAAGGCGGGGTTCGAACCCGCACCCGCGTTGGCCGGAGATCGCCGAGGGGGCCTTCCGGGTCCGCGTGCGGCCGCGTGCGCCCCGAGGAGCACCGAGGACATTCGCACACGGCGCGCCCATTGGCTGCGCCGGGGTCGCAGGCCGTATCGCTACCGGATTCCCTTGCAAGGACGATCTCCTCATCCTTCGCCGGACGGAGCTCGTTCGGACGTGCGCTTCGAGGAGGAGCGAGCTCCGTGTGTCTACCAGTTCCACCACTTCGGCACCTTTCGATCGAAGCTCGTTGCATCGCGCGTGCCAGCGCGGATCGAAGGGCCCAACTCCGCGAGATCCCGATGCAAGCGTGCAGGTGGCTCCACAGGCGAAAGGAACGTGTGTACCTCGCGCGAGGAAAGAGTCGTAAGTTTTTTCCCTTCGCGCGGACCGGACACCACAGCATGTCGAGAAGAGGGAGAAGCGCCTCACTCGTTCGAGTGGGCGGAATGGGGATCACCCATTCGGGTGAGATGCCGCAACGAAAGCGCCTGCGGCGACCGCTGTCGAGGATCCGTCCGCGCGCGATCTCGAGATCGACGCCCGGGCGCACGGAGCGCCGGCGTCGTCAGCGACAGAACGCGCGGCGCAGCCTGGCGTGCATGTCCGCGACGAGCTCCGCCGGGGCCTGCTGCAGGCCCTGCTCTACCCAGTCGGCGAGCTGAACCTGCTGCATCGCGATGGTCATCCGCGCGACCAGGCGCGGGCTTCCCGGGTGGAAGACGCCCTGCTCGATGCCGCGCTCGAAGATCTCGGAGTAGAGGTCGATGCCCTCGTCCCAGGCGTGAGCCTGGGAGCGGCTGCGGGTCCCGGCGCCGGCGAGGCCCCAGGCGTAGCCGCCGCGCAGGTGGATGCGCAGGTAGTCCGGGTGCCCGACGAAGAAGCCGACCGAGGCCTCGACGGCCGCGAAGAGCGCCTCCAGCGGGCCGGGAGCCTCCGCGGCGACCGCAGCGCTCCGCTCCAGGATCTCGCGGTTGCGCGCCTCGTGGACCGCGCGCATCACGTCGGGCTTGCCGGCGAAGACCGAGTAGAGCGTGCCTGGCGAGAGGCCCGACGCGGCGGCGATCTCCTCGATCTTTGCGTCGTCGAAGCCCTTCTCGGCGAAGATGTGCTCGGCCGCCTCGAGAATGAGCTGCCGGTAGAGGCCCTCGCGCGCGCGGCGGGCGTTCTCCTTCGGGCGGGTGCGCGGCACGCGCAGCGCCCGGCTCACTCGGACTTCGGCAGCGTCGCGTACCAGTCGAAATCGGCGCGCTTCACCCAGCCAGGCATCCGCGAGCCCTTGCGCAGGCGCTCCTGCATCTCCGGCGAGAGCTGCCCGCTCGCGAGCAGCTCGCCAAAGACCACTCCGGCGTTCGCGTGGTCGAAGAAATCGCGCTGCCAGGACCACTGGAAATTCCCGGCATAGCGAAACCAGGAGCCGCCGGTGCCGGCGATCTCGTAGGGGGTCCCGTCCGCGCGCTTCACGGGTGCCAGCTGGCGCCAGATCCCGATCACCTCACCGAGCTGGTCGTCGATCAGCACGCGCACGTAGGGGTAGACCCAGTGCTCGAGGCCCGCCATCTCGGAGCCGAAGGCGATCTTGCGGATCTCGTCGCGGCCGCGCACCACGAACTCGTACTTGTGTCCGTTGTTCCAGCTGTAGACCGCGTCGTCGCTGTAGAAGGCGCCCATCGGGCTCCAGTCGCCGCTGCTTCCGGCCTGGTCGTTGGCCGCCACCCAGCGGCGCATCATCTCCTCGAGCTCCTCGCGCGGGAATCCGGGCATGCGTCTCACTCCTCTTCGATCGCGAGCGCGCGCGTCGGGCAGTAGCGCACCGCCGCGTTCACCTTCTCGCGCAGGGATTCGGGCGGGTGCGCGTCCTTCACGACCACCTGCAGGATCTCGCGGTCCACGTCGAAGAGCTCGGGCGCCTCGCTCTGGCAGACGCCGTGGCCCTGACACAGGTCGCGGTCGACCTTGATCCTCACGACGACGCCTCGTCCGCTGCGCGTCTCCGGTAGCGCACGCGACAGGGCTGGCGCAGCTGCACCACCATCCGCGAGTGGTCGTTGCGGTAGCTGTCGGGCGGCTCCGCCATCTCGAAGCGGAAGCCCCGCAAGAGCACGCTGAAGATCGCCTTGAGCTGCATCATCGCGAAGGCCGCGCCGACGCAGCGGTGCCGCCCCGCGCCGAAGGGAATCCACGCGAAGGACTGGCGGTCCTCCTCGCGGCCCGGCCCGTAGCGGTCCGGGTCGTAGCGGGTCGGATCCGGGAAGTTCTCGGGCATCCGGTTCGAGACGGCCGGTGAGACGGCGACGAGCTTGCCGGCCTCGATCCGGACCCCGCAGACCTCGAAGTCGCGCATCACCTTGCGCATCAGGATGATCAGCGGCGGGTGCAGGCGCAGCGCCTCCTTGATCGCGTTCTCGAGCTCCGGGATCTCGCGCAGCGCCTGGTAGCTGACCTCGCGCCCGTCGGCGTAGAGCGAATCGAGCTCGTCCACCACGCGGCGCATGAGCTCGGGATGGCGCAGCAGCTCGATCAGCGTCCAGGCGGCGGTGCCGGAGGTGGTGTGGTGCCCCGCGAACATCATCGCGATGAACATCCCGGTGATCTGGTCGGCGTCGTAGCGCAGACCTCCGTCGGGATTTCGGATCCGCGTCAGCACGCTCAGCAGATCGCTCGTCTCGCGCCCTTCGCGCCGGCGCCGCTCGATGATCTCGCTCACCAGCTCGACGAGGCGCGCTCGCGCGCGGTCGCGCTTGCGGAAGGAGGGCAGCGGAAGGTACGGATTCACGTAGGCGAAGGCGTCGGTGCCGCGCTCGAGGTCCTTGTAGGCCAGCGCAAACTCCGGCGTGAGCTCCTCACGGAACTCGCGACCGAGCAGACAGGAGCTCGAGGTGTAGATCGTGAGCTCGGAGAAGAAGTCGAGCAGGTCGCTCGTACCGCCCTGGCCGAAGCGTTGAACCATGCGCTCGGTCTCGGCGGCGATCAGCTCGGCGTGCCCTCGCATCGACTCGTCGCGGAGCGAGCGGTTCTTGATCGCCTGTTTGCGCTGCTCGACCCCCCCGTCGAAGATGACGCCCTGCCCGAAGATCGGCTTCATGAAGGGGTAGGCGGCCGCCTGGTCGAGCTGCTCTTCCGGCGCGCGGAAGAAGGCCTCCTGGGCTGCCTCGCCCGAGAGCAGCACCACGCGCTGGCCGGCCCAACGCATCTCGCCGACGTCGCCGCATTCGTCGCGCACGCGCTGCATCAGCTCGAGCGGGGCCCGGCGCAGCTCGAGCAGGTGCCCGAGGCCCGGAAGGGCTCCGCGGACGACCGGCGCGCTGCGACCGGAGCCCGGCCCGGTCGACGGCGAGGCGATGGGGCTGGCGGTGCTCACGTGCGGTCTCCGAATCCGAACGAGAAATCGAGAGCGAGATCGAGAGAGAAATCCTTGGAGCCGAGAGCAGAATCCGTGCAGCAAGATCATTTCACAAAAATGACTTCGATTTCAAGGTTTGAAATCAGATTATAAGCAACACTCCGGCCCGCGGCCCGGAGCCACCCAGCGGGCGGGGGCCGCGTCGCCCGGGCCCATCTGGCGAGGAGCCGCCGTGACCGATCGCCGTCCCGATGCGCAGGGCCCCGCCGCGCCGGTGCCGGCGAGCGCCGTCGAGCACTTCGAGTTCGAGGCGGACGTGGTCGTCGTGGGTCAGGGCGCCGCGGGCGGCTGTGCGGCGATCGAGGCCGCGCGCACCGGAGCGGAAGTGCTCGTGCTCGAGCGCATGTCGCGCGGTGGGGGTGCCACCGCGCTCTCGACCGGACTCACCTACTTCGGCGGCGGCACGCGCATCCAACGCGCCTGCGGCTTCGACGATTCGGTCGAGGGCATGCAGGCCTACATCCGGCTCGCCGCCGGGAGCCACCCCGACGAAGAGCGCGTCCGCCTCTACTGCGAGGGCTCCGTCGAGCACTTCGAATGGTTCTGCTCGCTCGGCGTCGAGTGGAACGCGTCCTTCCATGCGGACAAGGTGACGCACCCACTCTCCGCCGACGGCCTGCTCTACACCGGAAACGAGCAGGTCTGGCCCTTCTGCGAGCAGACCCCTCCGGTCCCTCGCGGACACAAGCCGGCCCGCGAAGGCGAGGCCGGCGGCTACCTGATGGAGGCGCTTCTGCGCGCGACGTCCGCCTCCGGCGCGCGGGTCGTGAACGACTGCGTCGTACTGCGCGTCGTCCAGGCACCGGACCGGCGCGTGGTCGGCGTGGCCGCGCGTCTCGAAGGACGCGAGATCTTCGTCGGCGCCCGCCGCGGCGTGATCCTCGCCGCGGGAGGCTTCATCATGAACCGCGACATGCTTGCGCGCCACGCCCCGATGCTCCTCCACATCAACCATCCGACCGGGACGCCGGGCGACGACGGCCGCGGCATCCGCATCGGGATGGGCGCCGGCGGCGAGGCCGAGAACATGGGCGAAGGGCTGCTGCTCAACTCCTGGTATCCGCCCTCCTCGCACCTGATGGGAATCCTCGTCGACGGCCGCGGGCAGCGCTTCGTGAACGAGGACGCGTCGATCGGGCTCACCAGCGACGCGATCGTCGCGAAGGCCGACGCTCGCGCCTGGCTCGTCGTGGACGACGCGATCTACGGCCAGACCCAGGCGCGCCACCGGATCGCCGCGGTGGAGGAGAGCTTCGAGGCTCTCGAGGCGGCACTCGGGATCCCGGACGGTGCGCTCGTGCGAACCGCGCTGGCCTACAACCGCGCCGCGGAGAAGGGGGAGGATCCGCTCTTCCACAAGGCGCGGCCCTGGCTGCGCGCGCTCCAGGCGCCGCCCTACGCGGCGCTCGATTGCAGCCCGGCCCGTTCGATCTGGGGCGGTTTCACGCTCGGGGGGCTCCGCACGCGCGCCACGGGCGAGGTGCTGGACCCCGACGGGCGCGAGATCCCGGGCCTCTTTGCCGCCGGTCGCAACGCCGCGGGCCTCTGCCGCGAGGGCCGCAGCTACGCAAGCGGACTCTCAATCGGCGACGCGAGCTTCTTCGGCCGCCTCGCCGGCCGCTCTGCTGCGCGCGGGGCACTGCGATGAGCCGCCGGGGAGCGAGCTTCGATCGTCTCTTCTCGCCGATCCGGATCGGCTCGCTCGAGCTGCGCAACCGGATCGTGATGGCGCCGATGACGACGGACTACGCAAGCGACGACCAGCTCCCCTCGCCGCGGCTGCTCGCCTACCTCGAGGAGCGGGCCCGAGGCGGCGTCGGCCTGATCACGCTCGAGGCCTGCTCGATCGAGCGCCGCCAGCGCGAGGTCGTGCACACCATGCATTTCGGCGACGACTCCGTGATCGAGCCTCATCGCGAGCTGGTAGAGCGCGTGCACGCCCACGGCGCCCGTGTACAGCCCCAGCTCGTCCACCCCGGGCCCGACTCGATGTCGCCACTGCTCGACCGCAATCCCTCGGTCGGACCCTCGGTGATCCCGTCCTATCTGACCGGGCATCCCTGCCGAGAGCTCAGCCGCGAGGAGATCGCGGAGATCGTGATCCGCTATGCGGAGGCGGCGCGCCGGATCCGCGCCGCCGGCTACGACGGGCTCGAGCTCCACGCGGCCCACGGCTACATGCTGCTCGGCTCCTTCCTCTCTCCCGTGCGCAA
>CAYPSI010000110.1:0-6602 GCA_964413375.1 uncultured Spirochaetales bacterium
CTCGACTTCCTGCGACGGGACGGGAGCCTCGACGACACGATCGTGCTGATCACCGGGGACCACGGCGAGGAGTTCTGGGAGAAGGGGCGCAAGGGCCACAACTCGGAGTTCCACGAGGAGCAGATCCGGGTTCCGCTGGTGCTCTGGATCCCCGGCGACGGCGGCCACGTGGTCGACTCCGACACCAGCCACGTGGACATCGCGCCGACCCTCCTCCCGCTGCTCGGAGTCAAGAACCCGGCCGCCGACTACTCGCTCGGTCACGACCTCCGAGGCCCGATCGAGCACCACTTCATGGTGGTGGCGGACTGGTCGCGGATCGGGATCCTCGATCCCGCCTACAAGCTCACCCTCCCGATCCAGGGGACGGGGCTGCTGCTCGGCAACGCGCTCACCACACGCGATGACGGGCCGCTCCCCGATCAGGCCCGCGCCTATCGCGTCGCGGAGCCCGAGCTGCGGGCGGCGATCGAGGAGCTGCATCGCTTCCGGCGCGAAGCGGGGTCGCTCCCGGCCGCCGCGGCGGGCTCCTTGCACGCGGGTTCCGGGTACTAGGCCTTCGCGGGCGCGAGCGCCTCGAGGATGCGCAGGTCCGGCCCGGGGCTTCCGTCCGGCCGGAAGGGCTGGATACAGACGTGGTCTGCGCCCGCGTCGTGGTGCGCGCGGATGCGCGCGGCGATGGCCTTCTCGTCGCCCCAGGCGACGATCGCGTCGACGAGGCGATCGCTGCCTCCGTCCTGGAAGTCCGCGTCGGAGAAGCCCAGCCAGCGCAGGTTCGCCTGGTAGTTCGGGAGTCCGAGGTAGATGCGCAGGTTCTGGCGCGCGATCCCGCGCGCCTTCGACGCGTCGCTCTCGAGCAGCACCATCTGCTCGGGGCACAGCCACGCCTGCTTGCCGAGGATCTCGCGGGCGCGTGCGGTGTGCTCGGGCGGCACGAGATAGGGATGTGCCCCGCAAGCGCGCTCGGCGGAGAGCTCGAGCATCCGGCGACGCAGCGCCGCGAGGACCAGCGGCGGAGCCTCGGGCGGCTGCGGCCCGACGTAGGGTGAGCGCTCCATCGCATCGAGGTAGGCGCGCATCGTCGCGACCGGCTTCCCATAGGCGTGGCCGCGGAGGCCGTGGACCATCGGCGCGTGCGAGACGCCGAGGCCGAGCAGGAAACGACCCTTCGCGAGCTCCGCCAGCGTGAGCTGTGCCGAGCGCATCGCGAGCGGGTCGCGGGCGTAGATGTTCGCGATGCCGGTCGCCAGCACGAGGCGCGTGGTGCAACCCGCGAGGAAGCCCAGCAGCGCGAAGGGCTCGCGGCCGATCGCCTCGGGAATCCAGAGGGTCGGGTAGCCCCAGGCCTCGATGCGCCTGGCAAAGGCCGCGGACTCGTCTGCCGAGAGCGCGTCGAGCCAGGTCCACACGCCGAGGCGGCCCAGGCGATCGACCTCCATCCGATGCTCCTTCGCCGCGCGGCATTTGCGCCGCGCCGGGGGCTACCCTACCAGATCGGGTCGGCGCGCGATCGCATCGGCCGCAGCGCCGACCGATGCGTGGAGGGGTGTGCATGGGGAGTGGGCGGCGAAGTGCCTTGGATCGACCGGGCGTCGCAAGCGCCCTCGGGCCGGGCTGCGGGATCGCGGCCCTCGTCCTGCTCGTGGCGGCAAGCGCCTCCGCGTATCCGGGCGGGACCCCGCGCTTCCAGACCGATGTCGCCCCCTACTGCGCGGGCTGCCACTCGTCGCGGAGCGCGGAGGCCCTCGCAGATGCGGGCGAGCGCACGGAGAGCGAGCTCGCAGAGCACAAGCACATCGCCGAGATCCTCGCGGGCCGCGCTGGCTATGCGAGCCTCGGTGAGCCGGATCGCGAGGCGCTGGCAAAGCAGATCCGCGCGCTCGACGCGGCGTCGACCATCGCGTTGCACGCCCCCGAAAGGGTCGCGCCGGGTGCCGTCTTCGAGGTGGAGGTCCAGGTCACCGGCGGTGGAGGGCCGGTCGTGGGAGTCGGTCTGGTCGACCGCGACCACCGCTGGTGGGCGCGGCCGGCGGCCTCCGCGGGCTGGAGGGTGACGGCTCCGCCGGTGGTGACGGGGCCCGACGCCGCGCTCCAGACGGCCTGGCTCGAGCGGCGTCCCGAGGCGGAGGACCGCAACGTCTCCTTCGTGAACGTGAGCGACATCGCGAGCGACCCCGCCCGGGCTCGTTTCGCGCACGCGCGCGTCGTCTTCACATTGCGCGCGCCGGATCGGGAGGGGAGCTACCCGCTCGCGGCGGTCTACTTCTACGGGACCGAGAAGTCGACCGTGCTCGGTCATACGACCGATGCCCAGGGGCGCAAGGAAGTCCGCGGGGGCTTCGATGGAGGATCCGGACGCGTGCTCTTCACGCAGGTCCTCCACATCGAGGTGCGCGCGGAGAAGCCGGCGGCGACGCCCGCGCCGGCGCCTCAGCCCTAGCGCGGGAGCGCACCCGCGCGCAGCCAGGTGAAGCCCTGCGCGAGCTATTCGGGCATGACGTTGCCGGCCAGGTCCACGGCGTAGCGGGCCAGGACGCTTCGATGCTGGCTGATCCGGTCGAAGGGAGCCGGAAGCAGGCGGTAGAGCGTCACCACGAGCCGTTCGCCGCGCGGGTCCGCCTCCGCAGCGCCATTGCGCACGACATCGAGGCGCGCGAAGCCGGGAGCCGCCGCGCCGACCGTGCGCTCCGGCTCGGGATGCAGCTCTCCGGTGTCGGAGCTGCTGCCCGAGATCAGGTGGAGCGGCGGAGCGGGCGGAGGGGTGAGGATCACCTGCAGGGTGTGCGAGTGGCCGGCGAGGACGGCATGGATGGGAACGCCCGCGCCGGCGATGGCAGCCTGCATGCGCCGCTTGTACTCCGCGACCTGCGCGGGATCTTCCTGGCGGCTCGCGCCGAAGCCGAGCAGCGGTCGGTGCAGCGCCACCAGGCGCCAGGGCCCGGGCGCGCTGCGGAGCGCCTGGACGATCGGCGCGGTATCGCCGCCCTCGAAGAAGTGCTCCGAGTCGAGCAGCACGAGGCTCACCCCGGGCGCGATCTCGCGCAGCTCGGTCGGCCTCGCGGCCAGCTCCCAGTTCGGAACGAAGAGCGGGATCGCGCTGCGTTGCAGCTCGGGGCTCTCGGGGCTCGCGACGTCGTGGTTGCCGAGGACGGCGTGGATCGGGATCGGATTGCGCTCGTCAAGGGGGAGATCGCAGGCCCCGGCGAGCTCCGCGGCGCGCGGGCCGCTCGGCGCGACGAAGCGACACCAGGGTCGCGCGAGGGTCTCCCGCACGCGCAGCACGAGTTCCTCGGCGACCAGTCCGCGTGGGTAGAAGTTGTCTCCGAGCACGAGGAGCGCGTCGGCGGGCCGCTCGCGGTCCTCGGCGCAGACCGCTCGCGCCACGCGCAGCAGCAGTGGGTGGTCGCGGCGATCGTCGGGATGCGCCCCGGCGTCTCCGAAGACGAGGAAGGACGCGCGCAGCGCGCCCGTGGGCGCATCCGGAGCGCACGCCGCGGCGAGCAGCGCCGCCGCAGATGCGGCGAGCGGGACGGCGGCGCTCCGCCAGGTCGTCGTCACGCGGCGGAAACTAGCCCGTGGATCCTCCCTCGCCTATGCTGCGGCCCCGATGCGCGAAGCCCTCGGCCGGTCGCTCTCCGAGCACGCGTCGAAGGAGCTGCTCGCCCGCTACGACGTGCCCTGTGCGCGGGAGCGCCTGGTCGCGACAGCGGAGGAGGCCGCGCGCGCCGCGACGGAGCTCGGCTTTCCGGTCGTCGCGAAGCTGTGTGGCGGCGGCATCGCCCACAAGAGCGAGCGCGACCTGGTGCGCCTCGGCCTCGCCAGCGCCGAGGCGGTGCGCGACGCCGCTCGCGACCTGCTCGCGCGGCGACGCCCGGAGGACGGCGAGGTCGGCGTGCTCGTCGCAGAGCAGGTCCGAGGGCTCCGCGAGCTGATCGCGGGCGTGGTCCGCGATCCGGTCTTCGGTCCCTGCGTGATGCTCGGGCTCGGCGGGGTCCTCGCCGAGGCGCTCGACGACGTGGTCTTCGCGGCGGCGCCGCTGCATGCGGGCGAGGCGCGGCGCATGCTGGCGGGGCTGCGCTCGCGGGCACTGCTCGAGCATTCCTTCCGCGGCGAGCCCGCCGTCGACGCCGAGGCGCTGGCCCGGATCCTCGCCGGCCTCGGCCGCCTGGCGGCGGAGCGGCGCGACGTGGTCGCCGTCGACCTGAACCCGCTCGTCGTGCGCGACGGAGCTCCCGTGGCCGTCGACGCACTCGTCGTGCTCGGCGAGGAGCGATCGGCAGAGCCCTCGCGTCCGCTGCTCACGGGCGACGCGTTGCTCGAGCGCTTCCGCCCGCTCTTCCACCCGCGCGGCGTGGTCGTGGCCGGAGCCAGCACGCACCCCGGCAAGTTCGGCTTCGTGGCGCTCCACAACCTGCTGCGCTTCGGCTACGACGGCGAGGTCTTCGCGCTGAACCGCGAGGGTGCCGAGATCCTCGGTATCCGGGCCTACCGCGACGCGCGCGAGATCCCGAAAGGGCGCGCGGACCTCGTCTTCGTCTGCACGCCCGCGCAGGCGAACATCGAGCTGCTGCGCGGCTGCGCCGAGCGCGGCGTGCGCGCGGCCTTCATCGCGAGCGGAGGCTACGCGGAGGCGGGGCCGCAGGGCCTCGCACTCGAGCGCGAGCTCGTCGCGGTGGCGGACGAGCTCGGGATGCTCGTCGCCGGGCCGAACGGTCAGGGCGTGATCTCGACCGCGCGCTCGATGTGCGCGCAGATCGTCGCCCCGCATCCGCCGCCCGGCAAGATCTCGATCGCCAGCCAGAGCGGGAACCTCGTCTCCGCCTTCCTCAACTACTCCGTCGAATCCGGGATCGGCGTCTCGAAGGCGATCTCGTGCGGAAACTCGGCGCAGACCACGCTCGCGGACTACCTCGCCTATTTCGCCGAGGACCCCGAGACGGCCGTGGTGATCAGCTACCTCGAGGGCGTTCCCGACGGCGGAAACTTCGTCGCGGCGCTGCGCCGCCTCACCGCGCGCAAGCCGCTCGTGCTCGTGAAGGGCGGGGCAGCCGCGGCCGGGCAGCGCGCTGCTCGCAGCCACACCGGCTCCCTCGCTACGGACGACCGCGTCTTCGACGGCGTGTGCCGCCAGCTCGGCGCGCTGCGCGCGCCGACGGTCGAGGACGCCTTCGAGTGGGCGGCCACGCTCGCGACGCAGCCGCTTCCGCGCGGACGCCGCGTCGTCGTCTTCACCACGGCCGGGGGATGGGGGGTGCTCGCTGCCGACGCCTGCGCAGCCGCCGGGCTCGACCTCGTCGCCCTTCCCGATGCGATCCGCGAGCGCATCGACGCGCTCGTTCCGGCGCGCTGGAGCCGCAACAACCCGATCGATCTCGCCGGAGGCGAGACGCGCGACACGATTCCCGAGATCCTCGACCTCGTCTGCGCGCACCCGGACGTGGACGCCGTGGTGCAGCTCGGGATCGGCATCCAGGCGGCTTCGGCACAGGTGCTGAAGACGGGACCCTTCTACCCGGAGCATGGCCTCGAGCGCATCGTTGCGTTCCACGAGCGGCAGGATCGCCGCTACGCGCAGGCCGCCCGCGAGGCGTCGGAGCGGCACGCCAAGCCCGTGCTCAGCGCCACGGAGCTCGTGCACACCGATCGCCACTACGGAAACCCAGGCCCGCGCGGCGTCCGCGAGGAGGGCCGGCTCTGCTACGCGAGCGCCCACCGCGCCGTGCGCGCGCTGCGCGCCCTCGTCGATTACGCCGAGTTCCGCCGCTCGCTGGTTTCCTGAACGAGGCCGGCAGGTGCAGGTCCACAGCTTCGCGCCGGTCGCGAACGCATCGAGCCGACTGCTGATTCTCGGCTCGATGCCCGGCAAGGCGTCGCTGCGGGCAGGCGAGTACTACGCGCATCCGCGCAACGCGTTCTGGCGGATCCTCGGCGAGCTCTTCCGGATCGATCCGTCTGCGCCCTATCACGAGCGGATCGCGGGGGTGCTCGCCCAGGGGATCGCGCTCTGGGACGTCCTCCAGTCCTGTACCCGCGAGAGCTGTACCCGCGAGAGCAGCCTCGATTCCGACATCGACGAGTCCTCGATCGTCGTCAATCCCTTCGACGAGTTCCTGCGCAGGCACGCGGCGATCCGGACCCTCTGCTTCAATGGTGCCAGGGCCGAGCTCTCGTTCCGGCGACACGTGCTCCCGGCTCTCGCGCCAGACGGTCGCCGCATCACCACCCATCGGCTTCCCTCGACGAGCCCCGCGAATGCGTCGATTGCGTACCCGAAGAAGCTCGAGGCGTGGAGGGCCGCCTGCGTCGGCTCCCGCTGAGCGCTCGCTCAGCCGAGGATTGCGGGGTCGAGGTCGACGCCGACGGGGCAGTGGTCGCTGCCGCGTACCTTCGGGAGGAGGAAGGCACCGCGCACCCAGCGCATCGCGGCGGGAGAGGCCCAGATGGCGTCGATGCGCCAACCCACATTGCGCTCCCGGGCGCCGCCGCGTTGGCTCCACCAGCTGTAGTGGCCGGGACCGGTCTCGAAGCGGCGGAAGCAGTCGACCCAGCCCGCCGCCTGCCAGCGGTCGAGCTCGGCGCGCTCCTCGGGCAGGAAGCCGCTG
>CAYPSI010000111.1:0-3524 GCA_964413375.1 uncultured Spirochaetales bacterium
ACGTGGGCCTGGGTTCAGAGCGCTCGGCCCGATTGATGTGAAACGGAGCGCCCGCGGCCGCAAAGCGGGTGCGCTTCAGGGCTCTTCGCGCGACCGGGAAACTGCGTGAGCGGTTTCCCGGTCTTGCGCGCAGAAGGACAAGCCTCGCCGCGCGCGAAATCGATCGCCCGTGGATCATCCGCTTCCCGTCCCCGACGCGCTCATCCGCCCGTGGCGCACCGCGGCGTACGTCGCAGTGGCGATCGCAGCCGCCGAGCTACTCCTACTGCTCGTGATCGGCGGCGGCGCTCTCTTGGGAGCGCTCTCCGACAAGCTGCAGCTCGCCGCGCAAGAGCAAGCGCTTGCGCCGGTGGCACAGACGAAGTCCGCAGTACGCCAGCCCGCTCCCGCCCCGGTGGCCAAGGTCCCGCGCTCGCGCACCGTCGTTCTCGTACTCAACGGGAATGGACAGACCGGCGCAGCTGCGACTGCAGCTTCCCGGGTCACGTCGCACGGCTACAAGATCGGCGCTGTCGCGAATGCCCCACGGCAGGTCGCGCGAAGCCTCGTCATGTACAAGCCCGGCTTCGCCGGTGAGGGCAAGCGGCTAGGGAAGGACCTCGGGGTCAAGCTCGTCGGCCCCCTCGACGGTATTCGTGCGCGTGACCTCGGGCGCGCGCACGTCGTCTTCATCCTTGGCTCCTAGGCCCGGCTGAATCGTCGAATGCGCAGCGGCCGCGAAGCGGTCGCCTTCAGGGATCTCTCGCGCGGCCGGAAACCCTGCGCTAGCGGGTTTCCGGCCTGCGCCCTACGACCCTGCCGCGCAGCCGCCTTCGTTGACGGCGTCCCTCGCGGTGTCGAGCGGCCCGCCCTTCACCCACTGGCTCCCGGATGGATCCAGCGTGTACGCGTTGTTGAGGAAGCGGTAGGTCGCGCAAAGGTTGTCGTGGGCCTCGAATTCGAAGAGCCCGAGCGCGTACCACGTCTCGGGGTTGTCCGGCTGCTGCTCGACCGCTCGGATGTAGCGCCGCTCGGCATGCCCTAGCCGTCCGCGCTCCTCCTCGACGCGAGCAAGTGCGAACAGCGGATCCACCGAGAGCGGATTGAAGAAGCGCGCCCAGCGCGCTCGGTCGTTCGCGAGCTCGAGATCGCCGGACCCGAGAGCCCGCGTGGAGCTGCGCTCCATGCGGTCCGCGAGACGCGGGAACGAGAACGAGACGAGGATCACGACCGCGACGAGCACGACTCCGACGGCAAGCAGCGGTCGCCTTCGACGCCCGCCGGGCACGCGACCAACTCCGCTGAGAGCGCCGAGCGCGATCATCGTCGGCGCGGTGACGGCGAGGAAGTTCCAGTTGTAGTCGACGAGCGCGTGCCCGAGGTATGCCGCAGGCGCCGCGACGAGGGCGACCGCGGCGGCGCGCTCGGGGCCCTCGAGCCGGCGCAGAGCGCAGACGCAGGCGGCGCCCGCGCCGCCGAGGAGCGCGAGGAAAAGCGCGAGCGCGAGCACCCCCCCATCGGCGAGGTGCTGCAGCGGGACGCTGTGCGGCTCGACCACGTTTCGGGCATCCGGCCGATACCGCTTGCGCGCGATCTCGAACGTGCCCGCCCCTGCGCCCTCCGGCGAATGCCCTACGAAGACGTCCCACGCTTCGCTCCACCAGCACAGCCGGTTGCTCGCGTCGAATCTGCTCGGGTCGAGTCGGCTCGGGTCGTTCACGACCTCCGCGCAGGATCGGCCCGACGACACGGCGTTCGCTGTCGCTACCCCCAGAGCCGCGACGGCTGCAGCCGCGCAGAGCGCGGCCAAGGCGACCAGCCCGCGACCGACTCGCTTGCGTTTCTCTTCCGAGAGCGCTCGCCGAGCGCCGAATGAGACTAGCCCGGCCACGATCCCGGCTCCGACAAGCGCGAGCACGCCGAAGACTGCGCCGTCCGCGACCCGGTCGGAGCGAGTCGCCACGTCCTCGGTGAGAGCGGGCCTCGTGAACGCCCAGGCGCCGACGAGCACGGCCGGACCCGCGGACGCGAGGAGCAAGAGGC
The DNA here is from genome assembly GCA_964413375.1 of uncultured Spirochaetales bacterium. Classification (GTDB taxonomy): domain Bacteria; phylum Myxococcota_A; class UBA9160; order UBA9160; family SMWR01; genus CAZUYC01. The sequence continues at coordinate 2,023 of CAYPSI010000111.1, forward strand.
CGCTCTCAACCCGCTCCCTCGAAAGCGCAAACCAGAGGACGAGCACGCCGACCGCGACCAGGACACCGGCCCGCGAGAGCGTAAGCATGAGTGAGAGGGTCGCCACGTAGAGGAGAACCCCGCCGGCGACCCGCACGCTCCGACGATGCCCGGGCGCCGTTCCGAGCCAGAGTCCGAGCGCGAGCGCCATGTCCGCGAGCAGGGCGAGCGCATTCCAGTAACCCACGGGCTCGCGAAGCCGGGCTACCCGATCACCTTCGGGATCGAGCGCCGGGACGGCCTTCGCGAGCAAAGCCCACATGAGAGTGATCGCGATGACAAGCGAGAGCATCGATGCCGCGAGACGCGCCGAGAATCGGCTGCCGGCCGTCGCGAGCACGATCCCGAGCCCGAGGAACGCGGCATACGCGACGGTCCTGTTGAACGAATCCCAGCTTCGATCAGGGACGATCGACCACGCGATCGTCGCGCCGGTCCACACGGCTAGTGCGATCATCGCCGCGACGAGCGCCGCTCCAGAGCGTCCGAGCCGTGGAGCCGGAAGTCGGCCGAGTGCCACGACCACGAGCGCAGCCGCGAGCAGGCCAATCGCAGCGCCACCGACAGGAAGGGTCCCACCCACGTCCGACGCATCCCCGGCGAACATGGCCCCGGCGAGCGCCGCTCCGACGAGTCCGGTGAGCACCAGAGCGCCGGCCCCAGGCGCCCGAATGGACGGCTCCGACGCCCGATCCATGGAGGGCCACGCTACCAGCGACCCGGAGCATCGTACGCCTCATGTGTCGTGCGACCAGTACGGCTGCGACCGCGAAGCGGTCGCCTTCAGGGAATTCGCGCGACCGGAATCTGTCTGGGCAGATTCCGGTCGTCCGCGCAGAGAGCAGGTTATCCAGTCGCCGCGTCTAACAAATCGTTTACTCTCCCCACACCACCGGATCACCTCATGCCGGGAGACTTGATCAACCCCGCGCTTCCGGCCGCGCCCCGTGAACCCTCAGTCACTGAATAGAGACGGCACCCTCCGCGCGCTTCTTGCGCTCGTCGCGGTGCTCGCGAGCGCGTTCGTCGCCCTTTCTCTCACGGGCACGGCGGCAGCGGCGACACCATGTGGGAAGAAGGTTCTCGCCGACTGGTTCGACAACGGCCGCATCGACCGCCTCTATCCCCTGCACTGCTACGAGGAGGCGATCGATGCGATCCCCGACGACATCCGCGACTACGCGGACGCCGAAGAGGTCATCTCGCGTGCGCTCCAGAGCGCTCTCCGCGGAGACATCGCCAAGGGCGGGTGCGACCCGAGCCCCGACGGATCGGCGAACGACTGCGTAGGTGGCTCGGGTGGCTCGGGTGGCTCGGGTGGCTCGGGTGGCTCGGGCGGTGGAACCGGCGGCGACAACCCGCAGGCGGCGCCCGAAGTCGACACGTCCGGCCCCGCTTCCGTGCCGGTGCCGCTGCTCGTCCTGGGCGGGCTCTCGCTCGCGCTGCTCGCGGCCGGCGGTCTC
>CAYPSI010000112.1:0-4819 GCA_964413375.1 uncultured Spirochaetales bacterium
CGCGCGGTGGTGACGGCGTCTTCGACGGAGTAGCAGCCCGCGGTGTTCGGAAGGATCGTGAAGCGCTCGGGCGAGATGAAATCGAGGAGCCCCTGGCCGCGGGGTGCATCGAGCTTCGTCCGGCGCAGCGCCACGGTCACCATCTCGGCCCCGGCGGCCTCGGCGCAGGCCAGGTTCTGCTCGAAGGAGGCGTACTTCCCGCTGCCGATGATCAGGCGCGACCGGAACGTATGCGTTCCGAGCTTATAGACTTCGCTCGGCTTCGCCTCGCTGCGCGCTTCGCTTGCCTTTGCGGGAGCCATCGCCTCGCTGCGCGCGTCGCTTGCGGGACTTGCGTCCGTCGGGTGCGACATCGGCTAACCTCCTCCCACCGCTTCGAGGATCTCGACGTGGTCTCCGGCCGCGAGCGGGTGGGTCGCGAAGCGCGAGCGGGGCACGACGTCCTGGTTCACGGCCACCGCGATCCGGCGGCGCTCGAAGCCGAGGCCCTGCAGCAGCGCCTCGACGGTGCACCCTTCGGTCACCGTGCGGGCTTCGCCATTCACGAGCAGAGCGAGATTTCGGGGGAGCACGACACGTCCGCCGCCAGGACCCCGAAGCTAGCAGACCCTCTGGGTGTCGGCCGCGCGCAGGCGCTCGCTCGGTGCCGCCGAGCCGGGCGAAACGCGATCTCGCGATCGGTGTCAGCGGCCTCGAGTGCGGCCCTCCCCGCCGATTGACTTCGACGGGGCGCCTCGGTACACCTGCCGCCGACCCCCCGATCGGCCGCAGCCTCGCGCGAGGAGTAGGTTCATGCCCCCCCAGGCCTCGCGGCGCAGCGTGCGCCGCGCGCTCCTGTCCGTCTCCGACAAGACGGGTCTCGTCGAGCTCGCGCGCAGCCTTGCGGACCTCGGCGTCGAGCTCGTCGCATCGGGTGGAACGGCGAAGGCGCTGCGTGAAGCGGGGCTCTCCGTCGTCGACGTGGCACAGCTCACCGGGAGCCCCGAAATGCTGGGCGGCCGCGTGAAGACGCTGCACCCGCGCGTGCACGGGGGCCTGCTCGCCCGTCGGGACCACGCAGGGGACCGCTCGGACATCGAGACGCACGAGCTGCGGCTGATCGACCTCGTCGTCGTGAACCTCTACCCCTTCGAGGCGACCGTCGCGCGCCCCGGGGTGTCTCGCGAAGACGCGATCGAGAACATCGACATCGGCGGTCCGTCGATGATCCGCTCGGCGGCGAAGAACCAGGATCACGTGGCGGTGCTCGTCGACCCGGCGGACTACGCCGCGGTGCTCGAGGAGCTGCAAAAGGATGGCGGTCTCGACGCCGCGACGCGTCGCCGTCTCGCGCTGAAGGCCTTTGCGCGCACGGCGGCCTACGACGCGGCGATCCACCGCTACCTCGAAGCCGAGGCGGGCCTGGCGCCGACCCCGGGGCTCCCCGCACGCCTCAGCGTCGGCCTCACGCGCGTGGCCGCGCTGCGCTACGGAGAGAATCCGCACCAGGGCGCGGCTCTCTACGGCCGCTTTTTCGAGATCGCAGAATCGCTCCACGGCAAGGAGCTCTCCTTCAACAACCTGGTCGACGTCCAGGCGGCGCTGGCGCTGATCCTCGATTTCGATCCGGAGGACGAAGCGGCGGTCGCGATCCTGAAGCACAACACGCCCTGCGGCGTCGGCTCCGGCCGCACACCGGTCGAGGCGTGGCGGCGGGCCTTCGCGTCGGATCCCGAGTCGCCCTTCGGCGGGATCGTCGTCTCGAGCCGCCCCTTCGATCTTGCACTCGCGGAGGCGGTGGACGAGATCTTCACCGAAGTGCTTCTCGCGCCGGGCTTCGACGCGGATGCGCTCGAGCTCCTGCGCAAGAAGAAGAACCGCCGGCTGCTGCGCTTCCACCGCGACCGCGTCGACCGCGCCGAGCCGGACCTGCGCCACGTCTTCGGCGGAGTGCTGCTCCAGGAGCCGGATCTTTCGCTCGAGGATCTCGCGACCTGCCGCGTGGCCAGCGCGCGCAAGCCCAGCGAGTTCGAGCTGGCGGCGCTCCGCTTCGCGTGGCGCGTCGTGAAGCACGTGAAGAGCAACGCCGTCGTGTTCGCGGATGCCCAGCGCACGCTCGCGATCGGCGGTGGCGCCACCTCGCGCGTGGATGCGATCCACCAGGCACGCGAGAAGGCGGGGCGCGTCGGCGTGAGCCTCGCCGGCTCGGTGCTGGCGAGCGATGCCTTCTTCCCCTTCGCGGACGGGCTCGAGGTGGGCGTGGCCGCGGGCGCGACGGCCGTCGTTCAGCCCGGCGGCTCCGTGCGCGACGATGAGGTGGTTGCAACGGCGGACCGACTCGGAGTCGCGATGATCCTCACGGGCGTGCGCCATTTCCGGCACTAGCGTGAGCGGGGAGACGATGCGGGTCCTCGTCGTCGGTTCGGGGGGTCGCGAGCACGCGCTCGCGTGGAAGATTGCGAGCAGCCCTCGCGTCGAACGGGTGATCGCCGCGCCCGGGAGCGACGGGATGAGTGCTCTCGCGGACTGCCGGCCGCAGCTCTCCGCCGATGACGTTCCGGCGCTCACCGAGCTCGCGCGCCGGGAGCGCGTCGATCTGGTGGTGGTGGGCCCCGAGGCGCCACTCGCCGGCGGGCTCGTCGATCGGCTGCGCGACGCCGGCATCGCCGCCTTCGGGCCGAGCGCCGCCGCGGCGCAGCTCGAGTCGAGCAAGGCCTTCGCCAAGCGCTTCATGGCGCGCCACCAGATCCCGACCGCGGCCTTTTCCGTCTTCGAGGATCTCGAGGCGGCCCGCCGTCACGTGCGCGAGCTCGGCGGCCCCTGCGTGGTGAAGGCCGACGGCCTCGCGGCCGGGAAGGGCGTCGCGGTCTGCGACGGCCCGGAGGAGGCCCTGGTTGCGCTCGCCGAGTCGATGGCGGAGCGCCGCTTCGGCGCGGCGGGGGCGCGGGTGGTGATCGAGGAGCGCCTCGTGGGCGAGGAGGTCTCCTATACCGCGGTGACCGACGGCGAGCGCGTCGTGACGCTCGCGGCGGCACAGGACCACAAGCGCGCGCAGGATGGCGATCGCGGCGAGAACACCGGCGGCATGGGTGCCTGCTCGCCGGTGCCGATCCTGGACGACGCCGCCGAGAAGCGAGTGCTCGAGGAGGTCGTCCACCCGGTGATCCGGGGCATGGCCGCCGACGGCATGGCCTACACCGGCGTGCTCTACGTCGGGCTGATGATCGACGCGAGCGGAGCGCCCCGCGTGGTCGAGTTCAACGTGCGCTTCGGCGACCCGGAGACGCAGGCTCTCGTCGTTCGGATGCAGGGAGACCTCGTGCCACTGCTCGACGCCGCCGCGCGTGGGCGCCTCGACCGGGCGACGCCGCTCGGATGGCAGGACGCAGCCGTCTGCGTCGTGATCGCCGCGGGCGGCTACCCGCGGACCTTCGAGCGGGGCAAGCCGATCGTCGGGCTCGAGGAGGCCGGGCGCGAGGAGGGCGTCGTGGTCTTCCACGCCGGAACGCGCCGTCGCGCCGATGGTCGCTTCGAGAGCACCGGCGGGCGCGTGCTCGGGGTGACGGCGCGCGCGCCCACGCTCGCTGCGGCGAGGCGGCGCGCCTATGCGGCCTGCGACCGGATCCATTTCGACGCGATGCACCTGCGCCGCGACATCGCGGCGCGCGCGGCCGGCGAGTGATTCCCGACCCGATCGGAGCGGCCGTGCGCTGGCTCGGCACCGGTGGCCTCGTCGCCTACCCGACGGAGACCGTCTGGGGGCTCGCGGCCGCCGCGGACTCGGCAACCGCAATGGAGCGGTTGCGCGGCTGGAAAGGGCGGCAGGCGGATTCTCCGGTCGCGATCCTCGTCGCAGGCGTCGCGGAGGCCGAGGCGCTCGCCTGCGAGATCGGACCGGTGGCGCGGCGCCTGGCCGCCGCTCACTGGCCGGGGCCGCTCACGCTGGTGCTTCCCTGCCGGCGCAGCTTCGCCCCCGGCGTGGCTCGCGCGGACGGGGCCGTGGGGCTGCGCCACTCTTCGCATCCGCTGGCCGTGGCGCTCGCGCGACGGGCAGCCCGCGAGGGCGTGGGGCCTCTCACCGCGACGAGCCTGAACCACCACGGCGACGCACCGGCGCGCACGCGCGCGGAGGCGACGCTCCTGTGCAAGGACTCGGACGTGGTTCGCCTGCTCGACATCGACGGGGCCGAGGCGGGCGGTGACGTCGCGAGCACCGTCATCGACATGACGCGTGAACGTCCCGAGGTGCTTCGCTGGGGCGCGATTCCGCGCGACGAGCTCCTCTCGATGCTCCAGGGTCATCGGGCCTGAGCGATAGGGAGCCTGCGCCGTGAGTGATGTCCGCCCCTTTCGAGCCCTGCGTTACGACCCCGCGCGCGTCGATCTCGCGCGCGTGATCGCGCCGCCCTACGACGTGATCGCCGCGGCCGAGCGGCACCTCCTCTACGAGCGGGATGCGCACAACGCCGTGCGGCTCGAGCTCGTGCGCGATGTCGAGGACGAGGCGGACACCGACTACGCGCAGATCCGCGACACCCTCGCCGAGTGGCGGCGCGACAGGATCCTCGTCCAGGACCCGCGTCCGGCCTTCTACGCGCTGCGGCAGCGCTTCAAGGGGCCCGACGGAGAGACGCACGAGCGGCTCGCCTTCTTCGGGCTCGTGCGCTGCGAGGACTACGCAAAGCGCATCGTGCGCCCCCATGAGCGCACGCTCGCCGGGCCGAAGCAGGATCGCCTGAAGATCCTGCGCGCGACGCGGGCCAACCTGTCGAGCGTGTTCCTGCTCTACGAAGATCGGGACGACGCGCTCCCGGGCCTCGTCGGCGACGCGCTCGATGCG